>DNXU01000522.1:8020-9817 GCA_003505715.1 Cyanobacteria bacterium UBA8803
AGTCCATCAGTCGGGAAATTGCCAAACTCCTGCATGGCGAAATTACTTTGGTCAGTCAGCTCGAGCGAGGTAGCACCTTCACGCTCTATGTACCGCAAATCTATCTAGGAGGCAACCAGTCTGCTGCTAGCGTTAATTCTTCTGGCGTCCCTTTACCTGTAGGGATGCAACGCCAGGAGAAGAAGAGCAAACAACACAAGGATACCCACAGGGCAATTAAGCCTGTTATTTCCTTACTTCCTAGTCCGCCTTCTCCTACTATTGAGAAGCCTAGCTATTCACCTCAAGCTGAGTTGCCAGTTAGCCAGGTTATAGGTTTACCCCCACAAGCTGCAAATCCTCTTCAGTCGATCCTGATTGATGATCGGGAAACTCTCAACGGCAACGACCAGCTTATCTTGATCGTGGATGATGACGTGAATTTTAGCCATGTCCTCTTGGAAATGGTGCGGCAGAATGGCTTTAAGGGCATTGTTACCTTTGATGGAGAAACCAGTTTAACACTGGCACGGCAATACAGGCCAAATGCTATTTTATTGGACATCCAACTACCGATGATGAATGGGTGGACGGTTCTCGATCGCTTAAAGCATGACCCCCACACCAGGCACATTCCCGTCTATATCATTACTGTTGTAGACGACGAGTATCGACGCGGCATCAAACGAGGGGCACTCTCCTATATGCAAAAGCCCGTCAGCGCCGAAACTCTATCGGAAGCATTGGTGGGACTCAAGACGTTTATCGAGCAAGAGCGGAAAAATATCCTGGTAGTGGAACCGGATGAGGAACAACGGCACCAGATTGTTGAACTCATCGGTAACAGCCACCTGTATGTTTGTGCAGTTAGTACGGGGACAGCAGCCTTAGAAGCCATACGCTTAGAACGATTTGACTGCCTTGTGGTGGAGTTGGAGTTACCGGATATCAGTGGTTTGAAACTCATCAGAGAGATCGAGCAGCAAATTAGTGGCAATCAAAAGCAAGGCTTTCCATTTCTACCTATCGTGGTTTATACCAACAAGGAGTTAAGTCCGCCAGAGAAGACGGAACTTCAGCACAAAGTTGCTAGTCTGATTGATAAGAGCGATGAGCAAGCCTTAGATTGTCTGCTGGATAAAACTACCTTATTCCTGCATCAAGTTGAGTCCCACTTATCTGCACCCACTAGGCAGAGACTGGAGGAGTTGCATAAACAAAGTCTCGAACTGACAGGGAAGAAAATTCTCATTGTTGATGATGACGTGCGTAATGTCTTTGCCTTGGCCAGCATGTTAGAGTTCTACAACCTGCAAATCCTGTACGCCGAAAACGGCAAAGTTGGAATTGCTCTGTTACAGAATACCCCTAACATCGATATCGTGCTTATGGATGTGATGATGCCGGAGATGGACGGGTACGAAACTATGCGCACTATCCGCAACTTGCCTCAATTCCGGACGCTGCCGATTATTGCTCTCACAGCTAAGGCTATGCAAGGCGATCGCGAAAAGTGTATCGCCGCAGGTGCTTCTGATTACATCACTAAACCTGTGGATATTCAGCAGTTACTCTCTCTGCTGCGTGTCTGGGAGGGAGGATGTTAAGTTTTTTGGAGAAAGGGTTTTTTAAATAAAGGAACATATTCTTTTTTTTAACGCAGAGGAGAGAGGAGTCCTGTTGGTGGGTTCTAGTCAATAGAACTCTTGTAAAAGTATACATCCCGCTCGCAACGTCCTGCCAGGGAATAAATTCCCTGGCTCATAGCTTAAGTCCGTTAAAACGGACTGATTTAATTGTATTTAGTCGGTTTTAACC
>DNXU01000522.1:9969-10437 GCA_003505715.1 Cyanobacteria bacterium UBA8803
GGCGGGATTTGATACTTTTGCAACAGTTCTAATTGAAAAGTGCTTAATCAACTATGAAACTGTTACCTTATGACTCTTTTACTATTCAAACTAGAGACCCTTTACCTGTGGTACGGCAACGGCTGAATGAGCGGGTTGAGGCAGCTAGAATTAGATTTGGGTTTTCTCGGAACCATGCTCTTTATCAGGGAACTGTATCAGAGGTTGGATTTAAAATCACTCGGATTATTCACTATAAAAATTCCTTTTTACCCGTAATTCGAGGCAGTTTTCAGCAGCAAGTGGATGGGACAACGGCGATCTATATCCAAATGGGGCCGCATCCCTTTGTGATGGCTTTTTTAGGGTTTTGGTATTTGGCGTGGTTCAGCGGCACGATTCCTATAATATTGGTGGGTGGGATACCTGTTGAAGTGGCAGGTCTGTTTATTGGTTTACCTATCCTAATGTCGGTGGTGTTCTGGTGGG
>DNXU01000522.1:10444-12645 GCA_003505715.1 Cyanobacteria bacterium UBA8803
GCCGATCGAAGTCGTCGCGAACTAACGGCAATTCTGGTTGGGGAAGTTGGTTTAGGGGGAGAGGGTAGCGATCGCTACCCTACTCAGGCGGCACAGCAGGGGTTGCTCGTAATAGGGGCGATCGTATTTCTGGGGATAGCCTTCGCTGTTTGGAAAATGATTTTTCCAGCATTTTTATCCTTTGAAACCAAAGAAATTACAGTGACAGCTAACCCCTGTCAAATTGAGGCAACAGGTTCCCCATACTGTAAATTCTCAGCGGTTCTTACCATTACAGGTCATCCCTCAGCTTCTGTTATTGCTATCAGTGCGGATGGTAAAACCCTCGTGAGTGGGGGTGATGATAAAGCTATCAAAGTTTGGGATTTGGCAACTGGAAAGTTACAGAGAACGCTACAGAGTGATTCTGGTAAAGTTCTCAGCGTCGCCATTAGTGCTGATGGCAAAACTGTAGTTAGTGGCAGTGGCGACAGAATGGTGCGAGTGTGGAATCTTACTACAGGTAAGCGGCAAGCACTACTGAAGGGTCATGAGGGTGATGTCACCTCGGTGGCAATTAGTCAAGATAGCAAGACTATTGCTAGTGGAAGTTGGGGAACGATTAAGGTATGGGATCTAGCTACAGGCAAGCTCAAATTTACCTTACCTAAGGATACCTCCAAGAGCGTGATTAACATCGGTCCGATCGCTATTGAAGAGGACTCCTACCCATCGGGACGGGTGGCGATTAGCCAGAATGGGAAAACAGCTATTTTAGTTAACAATAGAGTTACCGTGTGGGATCTTACGACAGGTCAGTTGCAAACTTCGTTTAAGCAGGGTTTTGGTCATGACTTGTCTGCTGATATCAGTCCAGATGGTAAGGTCGCAGTGATTCAATATCAAATGTATAACCATGGGGGGAAAGTCAGAGTTTGGGATCTGGTTACAGGGAAGGAAAAAGCTAGTCGGAGTTTTACTGGATCTTGGATTAGTGCTACTCCCATGGCTCTAGGTAGGGAAAGAGCGATCGATTACAGTAATGGTGCGATGCGAGTTTGGCATCTTTCTCAGAACCAACTGGAAGCTATTTTCAATACAGAATGGGTAAGTACTATTGCCCTTAGCGCCGACGGTAAGACAGTAGTTGCTATTACAGGCGATCGCAGTTTCAAGGATGCCAAAATTAAAGTGTGGCGCTAAGTAAGTGCCAAATAATATTTTTTAACACAGAGGGTATCACAGAAAAACCCCGATTTGTATATAAGTACCTCTAATATTTGTAGAAATATTTGTAGGAATATTTGTAGGGGCGGGTTTAGCGACAAATATTAGAGGCTTCACAGATATGGCTTCAATCAAAACCCGCCCTTTGACAGGTTGTATTAGGGTTAATCATGCTAACTGAGTAACCCAATGAGAATACCGATTAGTATATCTAACTCTTCCGGCACGCGATATAGCTTGAGATCTTGGCTAATTTGTCTTTGTTGCCGATGAAATTGACCAAAGTACCAATCATTTCCCGTGGTGACAGCACCATAGAGAATGGGAGTATCTGAGTTTATCCATTGATCCAGAGCGATAAGTGCAACGGCGAGTTGGGTAAAACCATTATTAAGGTTATCTCGCTTGGCTTCAATAACTAACAAATCTTGGAAGTAATAATCTAATGTACCTTTTAACCAGTTATTAACAGCAATGGGATATTCAACACGAACTCGCTTCTGAGTTTGACGGCAGATTTGGCGAATGATGGGCGCAATCAAAAATTCCCGCCGTGCTTGTTCGCTGGTCATACTGACGTATTGAATACCGTCCATAACTTGTTGGCGCAGATCGTTAAGATCTGGAATTTCCCGATCTGTTCTGGGTAGACTTAATAAAGTGCGCTCGAAGCTACAATCTAAATCTGCTAAAATATCCTCAATGTCGTAAGCCAGTTCAAAGTATTTGGCAAAGGTATAACTTTCATCTGGACTGAGAACTTTGGGACGTTTCATAGTAATGGCTTTACTGCTAGAGTTGCCTTCCAGATGGGCAAAATAATTATATCAAATTCAGCCCTCTGGAGACGTTCTGCCGGAACATCTCTACAAAATTATGTGCTGTCGATATTGCTACTGCCTAACCAGAGTCAACGGGCGGGTTTTGAGGGAAGGCATATCTGTGAAGTCCAAAATATTGGTCGCTAAACCCGCCCCTACAGATATTATGGATGT
>DNXU01000522.1:12703-15565 GCA_003505715.1 Cyanobacteria bacterium UBA8803
CTCATCCCTCATCCCTATTATCAGGATGCATTAGGATGACCCTAATGCATCCTATCCAATTACTTACGCACAACGGGGTCGTCGTTCGCTTGCTCCCGTCCCAACTACTTGCTGAGTAGTCAGCCTTGCAGGTAGATGTTCCCGTCGTTCTATATCAGTAATGTCTTCTGCGGCTCGAATTAGTTCTACATCACCATTTTCTGCAACCAGTACTACGTTGGGACGGTATTCGATAAACTGGAGCCACTGAGTATTGTTGTAAGCACCAACGTTGGAAACGACTAGGCGATCGCCTCGGGATAAAGCTGGTAAGGAAATGCCTTCATCAATTACATCAATGTTCATGCACATCGGCCCGTAAACTACGGAAGTCTCGCAAGGGCCGGGAATGAAGCGATCGAGGGCAATATCAAAGCGATACCAGAAACTGGTGAATAGTAAGTTAATCCCTGCATCGATGACGTAGGCGGGAGTGCCGTTGGGGAGGCGCTTCGTACCGCACACGCTGGTAATTAAGGAACCCGCTTCATCGACAACGGCTCGCCCGGATTCTATAATTAGTTTTGGCGTATGGCCGGGTTTGAGAGCTTTCCAGAGGGCATCGCAGATCGCATCTGCATATTCATCGATGGTAGGCAGCATCACCTCAGCGGCGTGGTAAGAGCCTTTCAAGCGGCTGCGGGAGGGGAAGCCGCCACCAATATCGATATATTCCATCTGCCAGCCCCACTGATGTTCTATCTCATAACCGAACTGCACCATCTTTTCCACCTGACGACCGTAGGCATGAGGGTCCATAATGAAGGTGCCGATGTGGGAGTGCAATCCAGTTAGGCGCAACTTGCCGCCCCTAGCGATACGCTGCACTGCTTCCATAGCTTGACCCGACTCTAAATTAAACCCGAAGCGAGACCAGCATGGTTGAATCCCGGCATCTAGATTTAGTCGGATACCGACGGGAATGGTTTTTCCTAGACGAGTAGCGATCGCTTCTAAATCCTCAATTTCATCTACGTGGTCGATATTAATCGTCACGCCATCTTTGACTGCCGCTTCTAGGGTTTCAAAGGGTTTGTGGGGGCCGTTGAGAATAATTTGGTTGCCGGGAATGCCCAGCGCCTTAGCCTTGTCGTACTCCATTTTAGAGACTAATTCTGCGATCGCTCCTTCCTGATGCAAGATGGCGCAAATGGCTTTCAGGTAATTGGTTTTGTAAGACCAGCCGAAGGTAACATCTGGGTAACGAGTAGCAAAAGCATTGCGCATTGTGCGAAACTTACGTCGCAGTGCCCGTTCCGAGTAGACAAACAAGGGCGAACCAAACTGGGAAACTAAATCTTCAACCGCAACCCCAGCAATCTCACTTTTCACCTGACGCTGGCGCAGGGTTGCCCCAGCAAACTTGTTCATCAAACCACCGCGTAATTGGCGAATCATCGGTTTTTCGTAACTCATGATTTAACGTTCTCCTAAAGTAATTAAGGTTTGTAGGGGGTTGGTATCCGTTACCATTTCGTAGGTGTACCGCATCAACAGTTTGCCTGCGTCGTAACTAGGTAGAGGCGGCAGGGGTAACCCCAACGCTGCCCTTACCAAGCGTGCCGGGAGATTAATGCCCACTCCAGTGGCGAAGTATGTCCATGCCGGGAAGCGGGGGTTGATTTCAATTAAGTGAATTTGTCCCTCGCGGGTAGCAATACACTCCAGTTCAAAAGGGCCGCGCCAGCAGCTATATTTCAGAAAAGCTGCTGCGGTTGCCAGCAGATCGGGATGGTGGATAGTGACGCCACTCCAAATTTTGCCCAGTTCCGTAACCCACATCTTTTTAATAGCCACCATTCCCAAATGCCCGCCCCTGCCATCCCCAACTCCCACCAGGTTCAACTCGGTGCCGCTGACGATTTCTTGCAGGATGATGGGATAACCCCATTCGGCTGCCAGGGCGTGGAAGCGCCACAGGAGTTCTGATTCTGTCCCTACCCGGTATGCCTTGTAGTAGGGGCCTTTAATCATTAAGGGGAATTCGAGTTCTTCAGCAGCGTCGTGCAGTTCCCCTACCGAGGTAACCGCGATCGTCCGGGGAGTTGTGCCACCAAAAGCCGCAGCAGCTTCCGCCAATTTGGCTTTATTGCGCAGGGCAAACTGAGTTTTAGTGGGCAGATAGGTATGAATGCCCATTGCTGCCAGATCAGAGGCACAGTGGATATAGAGTGGCAATTCCACATCAAAGTTGGGAATGGCGCAGTCCAAACCTACCTGCTGTTGGATGTGCTGTAATCGTTCTAGAAAAATTTCCGGTTCTGAAGAGGGATAGGGCATGATGTATCGGCGATCGAAGAGCCAATCCATATAGAGTCCGGGTTCCATCACGTCGTAGGCTAACCCGATCAGATGTGCCGCTAGTTCTGAGTCTTCCCGCAAACTGCGGGCGACTCCAGTACCGGGACCGGGATTATCTACAGCGTTAATACCAGTGACGGCAATATTTATAGGTGTCATCTTCTGGCTTCTCCCAATCCCAAGGTATTAATTTGCTGCACGAATTCTGTCACGTCCCGTTCGGCAGCGCGTTGAGCGATACCAAATTCATCTGCCAAGAAACTAGCAATCTTTTGGGGGAGTTCTCCTTGTTGCAGTCGCTGCCAAACCAGTTGAGCGCAAGGATTGAGAGTATAACTATCTCCTGTAGCAGGGTCAAAGGCAAATCCTTCAGGAGTAACATCAAGCTGTCTAAGTACTATCATCGGCATCTCGCAATGGCTTTAAATCTCTATGCTTCTCATTGCGCCTGCCAAAAATGACAAATTGCCTAAAGGTTAGATTACAGATTTGTCATGGTGGAAATGGGGAATGGGTTTACCC
>DNXU01000522.1:15749-16448 GCA_003505715.1 Cyanobacteria bacterium UBA8803
CTTGACTCGCCCTGATTGAATATAGTTTTCCTGCAATTTTCCTACCCACGCTGCAAACCCGCCCAGAGTTAAAACTCCGGGCTAACAGCTTAAGTCCACTGAAGTGGACTAAAAGTAAAGTATTGGTCTAAGCAAGCTCTAGGTAAACGCATTATTATTGCAGTATTGGTCAGCGATCGCTAAAAACTTGTACTATGACCTCAACTCCAGTACGGTTGTGGACTGTAGATGATTACCACCGCATGATCGAGGCGAACATCCTGACCAGCGAGGATCGCGTCGAACTCCTAGAAGGGCAAATCCTGCAAATGAGTCCCCAACAACCTCCCCATGCTGCCACTACCCAACGAGCATCAGATTATCTCAGAAATCTATTGGCTGGTAGGGCTACCATCCGAGTGCAATTACCTATTACCCTACGTCCCGACTCAGAACCAGAACCAGATGTGGCAGTAGTTCGGATCGATCTTGATGAGTATCAAGACTCACACCCCACACCGGATGATATTTTCTTAATTGTAGAAGTAGCAGACACCACTCTTTATAGCGATCGCAAACAGAAAGCACTCGCTTACGCCAAAGCTGGAATTCCTGATTACTGGGTACTAAATGCTAACAAGCGCCGGGTTAGTGTGTTCCGGGAACCAGAAGGCGGTACTTATCAGCAAGAAACTCTTCTGAGACTCCCCCACTTAAAAG
>DNXU01000436.1:0-9680 GCA_003505715.1 Cyanobacteria bacterium UBA8803
AGCCACTGGTATAGTTGTTGCGCGATCGGTAGATAGCTGTCACTTGTGTAATCGTTGAGGGCATGATAGAAATGTTGCAACTCGCGACGTAAGGTTGGGCTATTAGCTGCCGGGATAGTTTTGGGAATGGGTGGGCCTTCTGGAGGTACTAATACCAGTTGCAGTCCATCGGCGCGGGAGAGAGCGTAGATGACAACGGTGCGTTGTCCGGTTTGAGTTTCAATGGTTTTTAAGGTGTCTCGTAGGTTGGCTGCGGTGACTTTTTTATTAGTAATATCTCCCCCTAAATAGTTTTCAAATTGCTCTTCAAAAAGTTGGTCAATAAAGGCAACAATATCAGTAGGCTGTTGCAGAGGTTCCTGAACGTAGGGCGCATTCAATAATAATATTTGTTGGTTGGGAAGCGGCCAACTAAAGGTGTAGTCTCCTGTGCGCGGATCTAGATTAATTTGAGGTTTTACGCCTAAAATGTCTCCGACTAGGTAAGCTAAAGATTCGAGGGCGTTGCTAGCTGAGACAGGAGCAGGATTAGGAATGGTACTAGATGGGGGGAGAGGGTTGGGATCGGGGGGGATGGGTGGCTGACTGGGTACAGAAATAATCTGAAGGCGATCGCTATCCTGTTTGTGGGTGTATAGATATTCTTGAGTAGGTGCAATGCTTTGGATGGTCGCTTGATTACCTCTGGTAATAGTTCCCCTTGTCCCATTAGGCTCGGCATTACCGACAATAAAGGGAGTTATTCCGCCGCCGCCGTGGCGGATAATAATGGAGCCGCCGTCGGTTACTCCAGCGGTGGAGATACTGGCATTGAGGCCATTTTGGTCGTTAAAAGTGTCGGTTGCCTGGAAGAAATTACCAGTGGTAATATTAACGTCTCCGCCTTTTCCGCTACTGAGACTTTGAGCATTAATTTGGCTGACGGTAATATGACCCGGTGCCTCAAGATTAACCTTACCACCATTTCCCCAGGCAGAGGTATTGAGCATGGCAGTGGCGATCGCTCTGTTATGGCTAGTCAGGGTAATTCCCCCCGGTGAGGTGATATTGTCGGTGATAATGTTATTTAAAGTTGCGATATTTATACCTGCTGGGTTAGTAGTAGTGGTGTGACCTTGAACTTGTAAATTGTTCAGAGGTATTGAGCCGCCAACGATATCGTTGAATTGAGCGGTAGGAGTATTGAGGATGAGATTATAAGTACCGTTAACCGTTTTATTAAAGGTAATATTCCCGGCACCGGAGGTGGTAAAGGTCACGTTTCCCCCTAGGGTGACTGGCGCAGCCAAGGTAATATTATTTTGGTTGGTATCGATATCGCCAAGGGTGGTAATGTTGGTATTAGCTAGCAGGTCAATCTGGCCACCCTGACTGGTAAAGGAAAAAGCATTTATTTGACCTGTGGTAATACTCCCAGCTGCCTTAAGGTTAATATTGCCGCCAATACCCAGGGCGGAAGCGGTAATTAATGCGCCAGTGCTGGTATTAATATTCCCTGTGGTGCTGGTAATGTTGATATCCCCACTATCGCCGCTAAAGCCACTTAAGAAGACGGTAATCGTACCTGTATCAATATTTCCAGGGGCAAAAAGGGTGATATCGCCACCATTTTTCCCACCTGCGGCATTAAGGGTGCCTTCAGTAGTATTAATAATCCCACCACTAGTAATTGTAATAGTTCCCGCTGTCAGACCGCTGGAGTTGATATTTCCGGTAATGATATCACCCCGAGCGTTGAGGCTGATATTATTACCGTTACCCTGGAGAGAGGCAGAAAGGATTTCGCCGATAGTAATGTTGCCTTTGGGAGCATTGACGGTTATTGCGCCACTACTGCCATCACCATTAACCGCGCCTAAGTTAGCGATATTAATATCTCCTTGATTAGCGGTGATATTAATATTGCCGCCACTCCCATTAACTGTCCCCGAACCAATGCTACCTAATAAGTTCAGACTGCCAGCAGCCATGATATTGATATCACCGGAGGTGCCGAGCAGTACGCCTGAGGTGAGGCTGACATTAGTAGTAGGAGGAATCAAGGTAATGTCGCCACCGTTGGCAATTAGATTGATATTGCCAGCCTGCCCAGAAATATCTAAATTCGTTTGGATTAAACCGGATACTTGAATGCTACCAGCTTCTGCCTATAGTAAAATATTACCACTTTTGCCTATAAAGCCATCAGTAGAAATGCCATTTTTTGGGGCGTCTATAATAATATTGCCCTGGTGAGAAATTATCGCGATATTGCCAGAATTAGCTAGAGCCTGAATATTCCGATTGCCCGAGGCAATCTGATCTCCCTGCACCTGAATATTGCCATCGGCAACCACATTGATATTGCCACCTCTCAGGATGCCGAGAGCGTTAGGCGGAGCATAGGTTGATTGTAACGAACCCGTAGTAATTGCGCCGCCGTTGCGAGCCGTGAGGGTAATATCGCCACCATGGCCAAACAAATCATTTTGAGAATTTGGTACGGCAGCAACGGTAATCATGCCACCTGGCGCATTGAGTTGTCCGGTATTGATAATACTACCGCCTAGTAAGGTTAAATGCTCTCCTGCGTTTACAGTTAAGATGCCAGCATTAATAATATTGCCCGGTGGCGATATATCGAAGGCAAAGAGATTGGGCGTACCGCTGAGGTTGTGGTAGTTATTTGAGCCAAAGGCATTAAACCAGCGATCGCTACCAAACCCAATCCCTGTTGCCGTAGTGGCGGTAAAAGCGGCAGGGATATTTAAACTGGCATTAGCACCGAAGACAATTCCGGCAGGATTCATTAAAAATAAGTTAGAGTTACCTCCTGTGATCTGAATCAGTCCGTTAATAATTGACGGATCGCCCCCGATAACTCGACTTAGGATATGGCGAATCTCAGGTGAGGAGATAAAGTTGGCAATCTGTCCCGCATCAAGACTAAATTGCTGGAAACTAGGGAACAGATTTGCCCCATCGCTGGATAAAGTGCCGCCAGTAATATCTAAATGCTGATTATTTTGGTTAACTAGGGTTCCGGTACTATCACTGGCTGGTATAATTGGTTGAGCTGTGGTAAGCTGAGATGGATGTAGGATAGATACTCCTAAATCTAGGCAGATAAGTAAGATGGAGAATAGTGCCGTCCAGGTTATTTGATGGGGAAACTGTAGGGGCATGGGAGTAAATCTTTTTCATAGGTACACAAAACACTGTATGAACAACTCAATTGTTCCCTTCCCTGTTGCCCGTTCTCTGTTCCCTGTTTTGGGAAAATTGATTCAGCTGGTTTTCTAATTCCCTAGCGCGTTGGGCGTCTCCTAAAGTTTGATACCCTTTTAAAGCTAAAGTTAACCAGCGCACGGCTTCATCTTTATTGCCTAGAGCAACTTGCACTTGTCCCAAGCTATCTTGCAGCTGAGTTTGGTCTTCCAGATCATCTGGATCGGCTAGAGCGATCGCTTTTAAGTAATAGTCTTTGGCTGGGGGGATAAGTCCTAAGTAATAGAAATAGCGATCGCCCAGTTGATGGTAAATTGGTGCAAGGTTAGTGCCAGTAGCGACTAAGGTTTCTAAAGTGGCGATCGCTTCGGCATGAAGATCGTTTGCGCCATAGAGATTAATTAACGCGAGGGTTTTGGCTAGCTCGTTCCAGGGTTGCTGAGCAATTTGGGCCGCTTGATCGCACAGGCGCTGGGCTTGCGGTTGGTCAAGTACGCTAAAATTAAGTCCTCCAGGTCGGACGGGTTCATCTAAAGAAGAAACTCCCGTATCGGCTTCAACAATTAGCGTATAGTGAACGCCACCTTGGAGAGGGGGTTCACCGGGATAAACAATTCGGGTATCGCTAACTTGGGTTGTCCAGTTTACGCCTTCACCTTTAAGACTGACGGTGTAAAGTTTTGCACCCGGTACAGGTTGCCAATGCAGAATCGGTTTATCGGTAAGGATGGCTGTCCGGCGGGGACTGATAATATAAGGTATCCCCTCTCTCCAGGCGATATCGTTACCGCGATGGGGACATTTATAAGTTCCGGGACTGCATTCAGTTTGTTCTGTGGCTGAGGGACAGCTATTGGTTTGATTTTTCCCTGGGGATATCGAATGGGTGGATAAGTCAGCACACTGCACCAAAACTTGCGCTCCGTTAGCGGTGAGTAGCTTATCCTCTGGATAAATTAGTGTACCTGTTTGAGGATGAATAATACGTTCAGAACGCTGAATCTGTACGTTACCATTGATTTGCAGAATTTGTCCGTTAGCCAGTTTTTGTTGGGGAGTGGGGAGTAAGGAGTAGGGAGTCGGAACAGGGGTAAAATTAACCCCCTTCTCTTGCCACCTTTGTTTCCTGGTTGCCTGCTGTTTGGCTCCAATGCCTATAACTGGGGAATTACTGCTGATTAACAGTAAGCACAAACTGATATAAATCACTATTGTCAGTTTCACTACTCCTCTCCCTTTATTTCCACGTTTTGCCTTGCTAGAGCGATACAATCATCCTGTTCTGGCACGTTATATTGGGAGTAGATCAGCGTGTTTTGCCAAGCGGCTAAAGCTTCTGGTTCGTTACCTTTGGCTGCTAAAACTTGAGCTAAGAGACAGTAGGAGTGAGGGCTATTTTTTTCGAGAGCGATCGCACTGCGTAAATCAGCTTCAGCTTCATCTAACCGTTGCTGTTGCCATCGCACCCACCCCCGATTTTTCAAACAGGCAGCTTTCACATCATTGTAAGGAGTACGATTTAAACATTCCCAAGTTTCTTGCAGTACGGTTTGAGTGTTATTTTGTTGAATTTGCAAGCGAGCGAGTTCGGCGTAAGCATCGGGAAGTCCCCGCATGGCTGCTTGCTTAAAGTTTTGCATGGCACAGGAGGTATCGCCGAGAGTCTCGGCACACAACCATCCTAAGTTGTAATAAGGCTGAGCATAATTGGGAGCGAGTAAAGCCGCCAAGTGATAGTATTGTTGAGCGATAAATAATTTGCCATTACGGTGGTTGTTTATACCCAGCTCATTGATAAAAGGAGCAATTTTAGCTCCAAGGGACAGGTAGCTACTGATACCCGCTACTAAAATAATTACGGCGATTTTGGCTAGATTCTGCCTAGGAAATAGAGGAGATCGAGTTGGCTCATCTTTTACCAGAGGGATTAAACCTTTTTCCCTCTCCAGATTTGAGGGATTGGGGAAACTTTTAGGTAAGTCCGGATCGAACAATTGCGACCAAATTGGCGGTACAACATGAGGATGCTGGCAGATTGTAGGTAACCAACTAGCACCGTGATATTCATCCTCTAAACCTGTGAGTTTTTCTCTGGCTTGTCTTACTGCTAGATGTAAGGGTTCGTCAAAAGCAAAAGCTGTCAAAAAATATTTTAAAAACTCCTGTGCCACGCGATCGGCAACGGGTTCCCGCATCACGATCATCGGCGGTAGGGGAATCTGCGCTACTGCCAAGTCTCGAGCCAATCCCAAACCATCGCAAGAATTAAAAATAGCTAACTTCAATCCTCGCTCCACAGCTTGACTGAGGGCTGCTTGTAATTCCCTGATGGTCAAGCTATTATTTTTAGGATGCTGATTGATGTAAATCTTCCCATTGGTAGCATCGGGCGCACTAGAACTATGACCCGCAAAAAATAAAATATCCCAACCTTGTTCCCAGAAGCGATCGTTAAGTTCTTGCCGTTTCGGCTCAATCAACCATGTTAGTTCAGCGTTCGGTAATCGGTTCAGTAAATCCCTGTCTTTCTTGATATTAATGCCAGAACTATCCCCTAAAATGGCTAAAATTTTCACTTTAGATTTGGCCTGAGGCGGGATGGGGACGGGAGGTGGATACTCCGGAGTACTTAAGGCAATTTCCGCTTGGCGATAGGTATTAAAAAAGTCCCAGAGATGCCAGGGTAATTTCCAAAGGTCTGAGTCATCGCTTTCAATAACGAAAGTAATGGATTCAGCGGGTTGTAATTGAGTTCTAAGTTGTAACTCAATCTTAAGAAATCCTTCAGCACTCAACCAGGTATTAATACCCGTTTTTAACTGCTGACTAATATCGCTAAATTCCCCCTCAGACATATGGGTGATACCAGTTTCAGCAATTTCGATCGCAGGAGAACCTCGGCGATGGTGATGGGGATGGCGATATTGATAAAGTGCCTCATAAAGCAGACGCCAGTTCCGATAAAGTTCAGGAATTTCTGGTGCTGGAGGTAAATTACCAATAAATTGCATAGAGAGATGTCCTGGTTCTCCTAACCGGACCGTAACCGCAGGAAAACCATCGGCAAAGTTTCCCGCTCCGAGACTTAAGACAACTAATTTATTCATAAGCTGGCTTTTTCCCAATTAACAATTACCAATTACCCATTACCAGACTATTATGTGTAGCATAATTAAAGGAAAATGGTATAAAAGGTTGGGATGCACCATGAATCTGTTCTTATCAGAATAACATATTCGTTAGAGAGAGAGGATGCTACCGCACATGATATTGTGTCCGGTGGCATCCTTAATGGTTACTACCAAGGGTGTTTATACAAGTCCAATGCTACTGAACATGATATTAAGCTCATCCCTCATGCCCTCGCCCCTCTCATCATTCCTATTTTTACAGAGTAAACTCCTCAATAATACTGACATCATCAAGGGCAAGTTTGAGACTAAAATCGGTTCCCGGTACTACCCGAAATTCTCTCAATTGAATCCAGAGATCCGAACCTCGTGATTGCACTTCTTGCAGAGTTTCACTACCTTCTGAAAGTAGCGATAGTTTGAGCTGAGAAGGCAAATAGCGATCGCCTGTAGCTGGATGGACTTGAACCAGAATCTTAATTTTGCGATCGCGCTCCTGGGTAAGAGCCATGATCAAAGCGATCGGCTTAGTCCCCAGTTGCATTCCCAAATCTACCAGCTTGGCCCGCATAACATCAGCTTCAGGAAATAGCCGCCGTAAACCAGGGCCTGCTTTGCGTAAACCCCTACTGCCGCGAAATTCAAATTGTGGGTTATTCTCAGTACCAAAAAGGTCTTCAACCGCTTGCCACCCAGCGTCAAAGATATTGGCAAACCACTGACCTAAGTTTAACGGAGAAACACTTGTGCGATCGCCTGCTACATTAGCTGGTGCGCTACTCACAAGAGATTCAACCTCTTCCCATTCCGGTGCAAAGTCATTTTCCAACCACTGAGTCAGGACTGTCAGTTGCCGTTGTCGTCGATCTAAAGATGCCAGATGTTCTAATAAAGCATCTACTGATTCCAACTCGCTTAAGGATAACTCACCGTTACCAGCAGTTTTAGCAAATCCCAATAGCGTCGCTTGTTTCGTATCTGCATCAATCTCAACCACCACATACCCAATGCGCTCATCCCACACTTCTGGAGGAATACTACAAGTAGCAGCAGGAGCGTTACAACTTTGAGTTCCCCCCAGGTTTGGGGGACTAGGGGGGGTTAAGTCCTGATTTTGTACCAGCAGTGGGCGACATTCCAATTTACCCAACCCCCTCACCTGTAAGTCTGCGATATCTGCACACATCCGGACAACTGGGTTCCAGCTATCGCTTTGTCTCAAGTCAGTTTCAATCTCTATCAGTTGCAAATAGTCATGTACCGCTAAGACAGCTAGGGTATTAAGATAGACCTGCTGTGCCTTTTGGGAATTGGGTTGCTGAGCGGCAAACTGTTGAGCGATCTGGAGATTACTCTGGGTGATAGGCATTGGTAAAGACATTTGTATTAGTGTTTCGGTGTTTGACATAATTGCTTTCTTGTCTGTTGACTTATAGATATCCTTGGGATTCAGCAAATTTTCGCAACCGGGGGAGGCATTGACGTTGGTAAAAGTTGGCTAGGGTTGAAACCGGACAGTTCAATTCTGCTGCTAAGGTTGCCCAGGCTGTCTCTGGTGGCAAGCGGCGTAAAATTAAGAGTTGGCAGGTTAAGTCCGAACGCCCTTTAATATGAATGCTCCGCAACTCCCCATCGGGATCTGTTTCTACCCAAATTTGGGTTTCTTTCAAAATGTCTGGAATATCGGGGGGAGCAGGCAAATTCGCGATCGGATCGGTTGAATTCTCCGTATAGGGAAATGGGTGAGGCACTATAAAGTTTTGTTCCTGCCAGTCCCTGATCTGAAAATCTTGCAGTCGTCTCTTGAGATATCCATTCAACCAAGTGGTCAAACTACTTCTGTCCGGCTGATATCTGCTTTCTCCTTCGCACAGATTCCGATAGAGATACAGCCAAGTCTGTTGCAGTGCGTCTTCATAATAGAGTGAATTCTCCCGCCAGAGTTTGCCAGATTGAAGGATGGCTCGAATCAGCCGATTAAATCCTTGACCCCGCTTAGTACTACCAGAGGGATGCTCACAAGTTTGGCAGACAAGCTCACACAATTTTATATCCATTCACCAATCCCAATCCTTGATATAGAGTTATCAGGCGAAACCAGAGGTTTTTCGCCAAATGCCCAAGAGCGGAGAGGATTTTTGTGAACTTTTGTAAAACTTGTGCCAACGGCAGCGAAACTTTAGTGCATGAGCCTGACAAAAGAACAGAGATTTACAGGTTCATCTACGCAACACACCATCTCCTTAGGAAAAAGCTAAATGTCGAGCCAAAGAATTTATTCCTTGCTGCGCAGAGCAGTTGTTTTGAGCGTTTTACCCCTTACCCTGGCGGCTGTGATACCCACCAAGGCACAAGCAAGTTTATATTCAACTACAGTTCGTGACCTAGACAATGCAACAGGATACTGGCGGCTGGGCGAATCATCAGGAACTACTGCAATTGACTCTTCTATTTTAGGCAACTATAACGGTATCTATAATGGCGGGGTAACTCTAGGTCAGTCTGGAGCAATATTCAATGACCCTGATCCAGCAGCGAGTTTTGATGGAATTAACGATTATGTTCAAACTTATTTGGACTCAAATCTGCCGGAGCTAACCATCGAAGCCTGGTTCAAATCAGACGTTAATTGGGGAGAACGTTCCATCGTAGATAGCGATGTGTCTGGTCATTACGGTCATTCACTAATTCAGGGATATTGGAACGGTGATAGTTCACTAGACGTTCAACATCACGATGGACAGTACGACTCTCCTTTTAATGTACAGCCAGGAGTTTGGTATCATGCTGTAGCGAGGTTCATGTCAGGTAACGTCGATCTTCATGTCAACGGAACTTTGATTGGCTCAAAAACATTTGTACAGTCAACCCCTGACGGAGATAACTTCAGAATCGGCAGACATAATGTGTTCGACCCGCAGTGATTCGATGGCACAATTGATGAAGTTGCCATCTACAACTACAGCCTGAACGATTGTCAAATTCAAAACCACTACCAAATAGGCACTAGTGGAACGGAACACTCCTGTGTACCCAAGCAGGCTGCTGTTCCCGAACCTGCTTCTATCTGGGGTATATTCGCACTCGGCACATTCGGAGTTGGTGCCATAGCCAAACGCAAGCTACACAAAAAAATTCACGATGACAGCCTTCGCTAATTGAGTTAGTAGGGTGCGTTATGCTGGAGCTAACGCACCATTACCGCTATATAGATAGGACTAAGTGGCGTAAGTCCCGCTCGCTCTCAGACTTGGTGCGATTGGCTTGCAGTTTGTTTGGCGATCGCACCTGATATCACATCCAGTTAATTAACCCTAATCAAACCTGTCGCAGGGCGGGTTT
>DNXU01000436.1:9829-10807 GCA_003505715.1 Cyanobacteria bacterium UBA8803
AATTTAAATGCTGAACAGCTTATCATAAGTCTTTTGGATAATTGGAATTCTTGCATAGCCATCGCCTGGTATTTTTTTAATTGCCTTCAATTAACACCTGACCCAAATGCTTCAAAATAGCCAAAACTGTATACAAATCATTCCCCCGTCGGAGGGTAAATTCATCCGATAACGCATAATAAGGCACCTCTTGCTTAACGAATTTCAGAAAAATAAAATTACTGCCATTCGTTACCAAACCAAATAACGGTTTTTCAGGGTTCGGATTTGCCAACATATAAGCCAAAGTTTGCGGAATTCCTGGCTCTAGCGAAAACTTGGCGCGTTTAGATTCAATCACAATTATCCAAAACCGAGCCTGCAACACCAAAACATCAATTTTTCCTTTAACGACTACTCCTTCATCATCATCCAAAATTTCTACCGATTCCTCACTCGTACTATAAAAAGGTGGCAAATAAAACCCCGCCATATCCAACAACGGCGACAGCACCACCATTTTGACCATCTCCTCCAGCATCGGACGCATGGTTAAGTTAAAATAGCTCTCCTTAACCCGCTCTAATCGCTGCCTTTCCCCGTCAGTAATTTCCGGTAATTCCCCTTGCCATTCTGGGAAAAAATATTTATCTTGAGACAACCGCAAATGGAATTTATTTACCAAGTCATACAGCGTAACTTTTTCAGCTTGAATTATCTGTACCATAAGTATCCCATCCTTCCCCATAGTCTCGAACTGGATATCTCACCCAAGCCTCTCGTAACCACTCCCTACCCTGCTGCTGTAAATACCAATGAACACTACTATAAGACCAGTCATAGGGTGAATCTGAACATCCATGCTTCACCAAGTTGTAGTGAACACTACGAACGTTTTTATAAAATTCTTTTGCTCAGGGTACACAAAAATAAGCGGGCAGCGAGAATCGAACTCGCATCATCAGCTTGGAAGGCTGAGGTTTTACCACTAAACTATGC
>DNXU01000521.1:0-2276 GCA_003505715.1 Cyanobacteria bacterium UBA8803
GAGGGTGTGGATTGGACAATCCGCCCGAAGGGTCGGATAGTCCTGTGTTAAGAACCTCCCACTTTTAAGTGGGGGAGTCTCAGTACTTGGTGATTGGTGGGTGTCCGACGAGTTTTGGTTTCGATTAGTAGTGGTTGTCCCTATCAAGATATTTTGGCCACAGCTTACAGGTGCTTACAAACTCTTCCTGATCCGGGTTAAATCGACAAAATTTATCTGCTACATCACCAATAACTTGGTTATGACGGCTGCTGGGCTGTATTCAGTCTCCAGCCTTGTTTGGTCATGCGCCCACTTTGATTTGCTGATTAACACCGCTCACATCAAGGGAATTTTTCCCTCGGTTTGAGTTCTTATTAATCATTTTTTCCGAAATTTATGCTCTAAGTTCTATAGATAAAGCCAATTACTGAGCGCACGACTTACCAAGCAACTGTTTGTAAGTTTTCTATTTCCTTAAAATGAGCATCGCGTGTAACCAATATTAACGTATATTGCAGAGCAACTGCTGCAATCCAAATGTCGTTTTCAGGTAACGGACGACCTTTAAGACGTAACTTGTGTTTGACCTCGCCGTAATAACGAGCGGTTTGTGCATCACATTTGAGTACAGTACTGTTAGCTACAAATTCGTCAATACGTTCTAAATTCTCGTTTGTGCGTCCTGATTTTATGGCACCGTAACATAACTCGCCCACCGCAATACTGGGAATGAAAACTTCATCCGCTTGTGCAAGTCTGTTTTTGACAGCTGCCTCATCTGCAAACAGAGCAATGATGATGTTTGTGTCCAACAAGTATCTACCACTCATCGGTGTCAACCTGCTCACAGTCCTGTTCTATTGCTTCACGCATCAACTGAATATCATCAGGTGGTATTGCACCTGCAAAACGTAGGAGTTGCCAACCTGGAACGCCTTGAATTGTTGAACCTGCTAGGGTACGGGCAAATTCTAGCACTTGCCATTGCAAGTCTTGGGGCATAACTTTTAGTTGCTCAATTACCTGCTCAAGGATAGATATATCCATTTTGCTTTCCTACCCAGTATCATAGACTTATTCTAGTCGGGCTAGGGGTATCTGGGGTGCGGCAGCGTGACTACCTGAATGTGCTGCACAAGCAAGCCAATCAGCTGATGGCTGAGAGCTGAAGGCTTATCCTTGATAAAGCACTAACTATTGCTTGCCCTAGGTGATAAGCAAATTTTACAGGGACGGCATTGCCAATCTGGTGATATTTAGAAGCTATACCACCAAGGAATTCCCACTCATCAGGAAAGGTTTGAATTCTGGCGTACTCTCTGACTGTAAAAGGCCTTGTTTCTTCTGGATGACAGCGTTCTGTTTGTTTTTGTGAGGGTGAAGTAGTGAGAGTTAAACTTGGTTCATTCCAAGAGATCCGGCGTGCCATCCCAGTGCGTCCACCTGTTAGGTAATAGCTTTTCATCATGTAACTTTTCTGAACATCTGCTGGCAAATCTCGCCAGCAGCCTCCGGGCGGTACGAGAGCTAAAATAGCAGCTTTCTTGGGACTATAGCTCATCCCCTCTGAAGGTGGGACATCTTTGAGGGCGTCTCTTAAAGTCAGAATATAAGGGAATTGAGCCGGATAGTAAAAGCGAATACCCGGACGATTACCAACAATAATTACCCTTTCCCGTTTTTGAGGAACTTCATAATTTACTGCATTCATTAAACGATACTGCACTTCATAGCCTAGGGATTTTAGTACAGATAAAACTACTTTTAAGGTTTTGCCATTTTGATGGCTGATTAAACCCCTGACATTTTCCGCCAGAAATAGTTTGGGCTGCACCTCTTTCACACAACGGGCAAACTCATAAAACAAGGTGCCACGGGTATCCTCAAACCCCAAGCCTTTACCTGCATAACTGAAGGCTTGGCAGGGGAAACCTCCGGTAACAATATCTGCACTCATACCTGCAAAAGCAACTTCGCGGATATCGGTATGAATTACATTCCAGTCAGGGCGATTATGGCGAAGTGTCGCTACAGCATCTTTGTCAATTTCAATCAGTGCCTTGGCTTTTAATCCAGCCTTTTCTAGCCCCAGTGCTAGCCCACCAGCTCCTGCAAATAGTTCGATCGCAGTTGCTGTGGTTGTAGTTTTAGCGGGCGATTCAACCTTCTGCTCGTTGTAGGGGCGCGATCGCACCTCAAACAAGTTTAACTGTTTGTGCATAGCTCAGGCATCGGTAAACTATTGCTCACCAAGCAGGAATGAAAATCATTCTACCCCTCATCCCTCATCCCTC
>DNXU01000521.1:2352-16110 GCA_003505715.1 Cyanobacteria bacterium UBA8803
AGGGGGAGGGATTCGAACCCCCGTTGGCGGTTAAGCCAAAGCGGTTTTCAAGACCGCCGCGATAGACCACTCTGCCACCTCTCCAAGCTTATCTATAATATCAAACCTGATGACTTCTGAGTGTAAACCGATTCTACCCTCATTGGTTCAGTACGCCGATACAACAACTGTTCCGATACCACAGTATACTCCTTCCCCACCCAAACCAGGAAAATTTCCGATACCACACCATCCTCCAAATAAACCACGGAAAAATTCCGCACTCGGTCGGTCTCTGTTTGAATAATCCGAGGTACGCTGGCTGAATTTAAGTAAACGGTTCTCTGGGAACTCGTCGAGATCGCCGTTCGCAATCTTGTTTTAGTGTGGCGCAACTTGTGGTGCATGTGACCAAAAGTGACTAGGGGGATATTTTTACCCATCGCCTGAGTTTGGGCGATCGCTTCGGCAAAATCCGGGTCGCCATGATCCCCACCCAGCGGTTGCCAGTCCCTACCACAAGGGGCTTCTGGCTCGTCCCCTAACCCTGTTGGCCCATTGTGTCCCATGAAAATAATCGTGTCATAGGTTGCACTTTGCGCCGCCGTGATAATTCGTTCCACTGACTCCTCAAAACTGTTAACCCCATACCTTTCCTGATAGAACTCCTCATTTTTCCAACCCGGACCTCCCCAGCTGAAAGGACGGCTGCCAACTACGGAAAGCTGCAATTCGGGAAAGTCGCAATACCCATAACCGACATGAGTCTCCCCCAGCAAGTCTAACTGTTGCTGCACCCCGTCTTGTAGATTGCGGTCGTAAGGGCATTTTTTTCTCCCCCAGTCTGAAGCGGTATACCAGGCATCGTGATTTCCCAAAATCGCTGCCTTGGGAAGATCGACCGAGGCGATCCGCCGCACTACATCTACTGACTCATTGCCAAAATCGCCAACAAACAGCACCAGGTCAACCCCCAAATAATGGAGAGCGATCGCATCCTCCGTTTCCCATTGATCGTGAACGTCCCCAACGACAGCAATTTTGATGAGTTGATTCTGATGAGTAGTCATAATTTTATTCCCTTGTTCACCCTCCTCCAGCATAAAAAAGCCTCATCCGTTTTGGGAAATAGGGCATGGAGATGCTATTTTTGGTAAAATTTACTATAATTGCCATGGAAGTTTCACATTCCGGGTAACTCACAACTTTGTTTACGACTGCACCTGCTCGAAAGACACCAACATTGGGATCTCTACCCAATGACCTGTTTGACGCCATTGATATCCTCAAGCGAGAACTCAATGCCGTCATTCTTGCTCACTATTACCAAGATCCTGATATTCAGGATATCGCAGATTACCTGGGGGATTCTTTAGGACTTTCCCGACAAGCAGCTGGTACGAATGCCGATGTAATCGTTTTTGCTGGCGTCCACTTTATGGCAGAAACTGCCAAAATCCTCAATCCTGATAAGCTAGTCCTCTTACCAGACTTAAATGCTGGTTGCTCTCTTGCCGATAGTTGCCCTCCTGATGCCTTTGCTAAATTCAAGGCAGAACACCCTGATCATATCGTTGTTTCTTACATCAACTGTTCCGCCGAAATTAAGGCGATGAGCGACATCATTTGTACTAGCTCCAACGCCGTTCAAATTGTCAAGCAAATTCCGGAAGACCAACCGATTATTTTTGCTCCCGATCGGAATTTAGGGCGCTATGTGATAGAACAGACTGGTCGCGACCTCTTGCTGTGGCAAGGTAGCTGCATTGTCCACGAAACCTTCTCAGAAAAGAGAATCGTCCAGCTCAAGATCGAACACCCAGACGCCGAGGTAATTGCTCACCCCGAGTGCGAACCCCCCGTGCTGCGTCATGCCAGTTACATCGGCTCGACTACAGCGCTACTGAAGTATGCGCGAACGAGTCCCAGTCAAGCCTTTATTGTGGCCACAGAACCGGGGATCATCCACCAAATGCAAAAGCAGACCCCCCACAAGCACTTCATCCCAGCGCCAGCAACCAACAACTGTAACTGTAACGAATGTCCGTTCATGCGTCTCAACACTCTAGAAAAGCTGTATCTCGCCATGAAGAACCAACAGCCAGAAATTACTCTGCCAGAACATATTCGATTAGCTGCCTTAAGACCGATTCAGCGCATGTTAGAAATGAGCTTATAGTTTTTTAACTAGGGGGAGACAAGATCGCTAATCAGCTAAGATCCCCGACTTCTTTAAGAAGTCGGGGATCTGACATCTACGAATCCTCTAGGAGTGCTATAGCTCCGCAATAATCAACGGAAGTATTGCTGAAGATTGGAAAGATACATCTTTCCGAGAATTAGCCATTAGAGCCACATTTAAGTTTTCCAGCGATTCCACAAACCAGAGAATATTGTCTATAGTTTGAGATTCATAATGTTTGAACAAAATGGAAAATCGTTTTTCTAGATGAGGCTCAGCTTGGCGGGATAATAGCGCAATTTTGAGCAAAAGACCTGTTGTTCTCAGAGAACCGTTATTAGCAATTAAGTCAATAAAATACACATGTTCTGGTCGCTTGGGGCTTTGTACCAAAAAGTTAAACAGTTGACGACAAGTCTCTACTAATAGAAAGTTATTGACTTTCTGAGAATCGCTTTCAGGGAAAATATTTTCTAACTGTTGAGACAAGCGCTGATTAAAATGATGCTTACCGTATTCGGGTTTAATCGATTCAATCATGTACTCGTATAAATCTTTCTTGAAGTCTCGATAGGACGGAGTTTGACAAGTGCGAGCCAGGAATACCTGAGCCAAGTCTCTGTAAGTATGCGAGCCGTCAATTTTACCGACAAATTCCTTGAGAGCAAGCAGCAGTTGGCTATCGCTTAATAAAGTAGGATTATCCACAGGCTTTATGGTAGTCTGGCGGTCACAAGGAATTTGCCGCACTAAATAATTCGCATATCGTAACAGATGCTCCCCAAATTGCCGCTGCTTTTGGGCTTGTAGTTGCAGAATTACTTCTTTATGCTCCGAACAACTGCCATCACGCACCAGACAATGGGGATACAAGTAGGAATAGCGGCCTATTAACTCAACTAAGGGAGGATTGATTTCCTGGGGTGTCTTAGCCCTGTTTGGCTCAAAAACTAAAGCTATGCGTTCCAAATCCTGATATTCGTGACTTTTAACAAACTTCTGCACTAAATCTTGGACGCGCCTGCTCGACGGAGTTTGTTCAACCCTAGGAAAGTCGCTCTTAAATAGCCCGATCAACTGAGGGATCGCTAATTTGTGTTTGGGATGTCTTTGCCAGGGATTAATGAGAGTGTAGCAGCAGCGGTTGAGGATGTTTACAAATTGCTCCTCAGCTTGCTTAGAGGCGGTAATCTTGTCTAGTGCTGCCACAATTTCTCGATCTCGGTAGCCGCAGCCTTTAATAAACAGCATCCAAAAACGTTGGATTAAAAGTGTTGGCGATTCTTTTTGTACGCAGTCGATCAGGTGAGCATATAGCAGCTCCCGCCACAAACTGATATCATCTTCCTCATCAATTGGCAGCGGTGGTGGTAACGACGGTGATGGTAGATGAACTTTAACCCAACTGAGATTGAAGACAGACTGGTAGATGCGGTTATAAACTCTAAGCTTGCCCTCCTGCTTGACTACCAACCCTGATAGCCGCAACTCCATATGTACTGGACTGTCATAAGCTGGTACTTCCCCCCGTTGCAAAATTTGTTGATAGAGTTTCAGTAGCTCAACAGTGCCCAACTCACTCCTGAGGATGCGATCGCGTATCGTCCTGAGATGCTCCGGCTCATCCGTTGCTTCCCAATTGTCAATTAAGTGTTTGTGAACTATCTGCGCTACCCACTCGGCAATTGCACCTTGGGTTGTACTCCTCCTGTCCAACGTTGCTAAAGAGGTTTGGCTGCGCTTAAAGCTGCTTTCTCTCAACTCCTGCTCTTCTAATTCTTTAAGGATGAGCTGGCAAAGCTTTTGGGTGAGAAAAGGTTGTCCTCCCGTCCAAGCCAACACTGCCTGAAGTACAGCTTGGGGGGCGTTCACTTTCCCATGCAATCCCCTAGCTAAAGGTTGAGCTTCCCGTTCCTCGAAACCAGATAGTGTAATGGGCAAACCAATATTGAAAGGTATACCATTGGTGTCTCGAATCAAATCAGATGGTGTGGCTACCCCCAGCAGAGTAAAGGTTAGGCTCTTGCCTTCAGACCATTCCGGTCGATTGTTATAACAAGCCTGAATCGCTGCCAAAAAATCATCTTTAAAATCTAGCCTGAGAATACTGTCGATTTCATCGAAAAAAATGACCAAGTTTTGCGAGACTGCTCCGAGCAGTTCCTCACCAATGAAGGCACTGAAGCGCTTCAAAGGAGAGAGAGCATCGCGATCGCGCCACCAGTTCAAAATATCAATCTTGTCTAACAGATTAAGGCTACTTGCTAGGGTGTAGATTATGTCGGCATACCATTTCATCTCCACAGAGCCAATCCCAGTTAGGTCAACCGCAGCACAAATAATGCCTGACTCTTTGAGCTTCTCCATGGTTCGTACCCGCAAGCTTGACTTGCCCATCTGCCGGGAGTTCAAAACGTAGCAAAGTTTTCCCTCTTTTAGCGCTTGATAGAGTTCATCATCAGCTTGCCGCTTCACGTAGGTGAGAGCATCGATGGGTAGACTCCCCCCAACTTGGTAATCATAGGCTAAGTTATATTCCTTACTCATGGGATGCCCCCTCACCTCAGTAGACATGCGTCCGGTTATGCTCTGGGCAGCTTCTATCCTAGGAGAGATGCGCTGCCGCTAATACCTTACTCTCATGACTGGAGTTTTATCCTTAATTTACCCTCATCACCCCTTAGTCATAAACGGATCTTTACAAATAGATGTTTTGTCTTAGGCCATACTCTTGGTAACTAAAGGATGAAGTCGCCAGCATTGAGTATCCAATTAGGTATATCTCTGAGTGTTGAAAGGTTATGCAAATGTAAAATAGGGATGAGAGGGAGAATCATTTTCATTGCTTCGTAGTAAGCACTCGCTCATAAGTTATGGAATGAAAGTATTTCCTATTTTCCAGATAGATAGTGGCTTAGTCCAGAAAGATCCATTTTTCCCAAATTTGTGCTTAAAGCAACATTTAAGTTTTCCAGCGATTCAACCAACCAGGAAACTTCGCTTACAGGCTGAGTACCATAGTGGTTAAACAATAGAGAAAATCTTTTTTCTAAATCGGTCTTGGTTTGGCGGGATAGCAGGGCAATCTTTAGTAAAAGAACTGTCGTTTTTAAAGAGCCATTGTTAGTAAGTAAGTCAATAAAAAACAAGTGTTCTTCTTGCTCTGGGCTTTGTACCAAAAAGTTAAATAGTTGGCGGCAAGTTTCTCCTAGAAGGAAACTATCTAATGGTTCAAAATCATAGTCTTTAAATGTGTTTTTTAGCTGATTATCCAAGCGCTGATTAAATTGATGCCTGCCGTATTCGGGTTTTATCGAAGCAATTAGATATTTGTATAAATGTTTTTTAAAGTCCCCATAGGACAGATTTTGGCAAGTGCGAGCTAGAAAAGCTTGGGCTAAGTCTCTATAGGTATGAGACCCATCAACTTTGCCAACGAATTCCTTGAGAGCAAGAAACAGTTGCTCATTGCTCAATTGGGTAGGATTTACGACGGAATTGAATATCTGAGCCGTTTCATTTGAGGCAGTATAGCTCTGGACAGGAACTTGCCGCACCAAGTAAGTGGCGTACTTGGACAGATCGATTTCAAATTGTTGCTGCTTTTGGACTTGAAGTTGCTCAATAACTTCTTTGTACTCTGGCGTGCAGTCTTCATGCAGCAGGCAATGGGCATACAAGTAGGGATAGCGATCCATTAACTTGATTAACAAAGTCGAGTCTGAAGCTGGCTCCCTAGGCCCATCTACTGGAGTTTGGTCTATAGACGCAGCCAAGTATTCCAGATCTCTATATTCCTTACCCTTGACAAACATCACTACCAGTTCCTGCAAGGGGCGGCGGGAGTAAGATGGCTCAACTTTAGAGGAGGCACTCTTCAATAAGGCCACCAACTGAGGAATTACCAAGCGATGTTCGCGCTTTCCCAGCCAATGGTTGATGAGAATATAGCAGCATCGATTCAGGATATTGTTAAACTCGCGCTCAGCCTGTTTTGAAGCAGCAATCTGATCTAGTACTGTGGTAATCCCAGGCTCTGGGTAGTCGGAACCTTCAATAAACAGCATCCGAAAGCGGTCAATTAACTGCATTGGAGACTCCTCTTGCACCCGGTAGATCAGGTGATCGAATAGGACTTGCTCCTGCAAGCTGATGTCAATGTTTTCATAGACATAATTTTCAACCCAACGCCGCTTAAATACAGACTGATAGATGCGGTTATAAACTGTTAACTTACCCTCTTGCTTGACCACCAACCCTGACAGTCGTAATTCCATCTGAACTGGGCTGTCATCGCTAGGAACTTCTCCTACTTGTAAAATTTGTTTGTAGAGTCTAAGTAGACTTTTAGACTGCTGGCTTTTAAGGATGCGACCGCGTATCGTCCTCAGATGCTCCGGCTCATCATTGGTTTCCCAGTTGTTAATCAAGTAATTTTTTACTACCCACGCCACCCAATCAGCCTGGGTAGGATATCTGAACTCTGAATCGGCATGAGTTAGGAGCAGCTGGCAAAGTTTTTGGGTAAGAAAAGGCTGACCGCCTGTCCAGTTCAACACTTCCTTAAGTACTACTTTGGGGTTCCTCACCTGTCCCGCCAATCCCCGAGCTAACGGCTGAGCCTCGTGCCATTGAAAGCCACAAAGTTCGATAGCATGACCGATATTGAAGGGTTTGCCAGGTTCATCTCGAATCAAATCTGCGGGTGTTGCTGTCCCCATCAGGGTAAAGGTTAGGCTTTTGCCTTCTGACCATTCCGGTCGATGGTTATAGCAAGCCTGAATTCCTGCCAAAAAATCGGTTTTGAAATCTAACCGGAGAATACTATCAATTTCCTCGAAAAAAATGACCAGGTTTTGGGAGATCAAGCCGAGCAAGACGACACGGATAAACTCGCAAAAACGTGTCATGGGCGCGAGATAGGTGCGATCGCACCACCAAGTTGCGATATCAACCCGATCTAAAAGCTCGAGGCTACTGGCTAATTCGAAGGCTACACTAGCATACCATTGGTCTGGGGTAACGTGCTTTGAGTCAATGGCACTTAAGTCCACCATACCACAGGCAATTCCTAAAGCTTGTAGCCTTTGCATGGTTCGTACCCGCAAGCTTGACTTGCCCATCTGCCGGGAATTCAGAACGTAACAGAACTCTCCCTTCTTTAAGGCGTTATAGAGCTCATCATCGGCTTGACGTTTCACATAGGTTGGAGCATCAATAGGTAGACTCCCCCCAACATGGTAATCATAGGCTGAGTTATATTCCTTGCTCATGGGATGCCCCCTCACATCAGTAGAAATGCGACCGTCTGCGAATTGGCAGCTTCTATCCTAGGCAGGATGCGCTGCCACTGATACCTTACCCTCATGGCAGGAATTTTATCCTTAATATAGCCTGATCATCCGTTACCCATAAACTCGTCTTGATAAATCGATGTTTTGTAATAGGCGATCGCCTTGGTAACTAACGGATGAACTCTACAAGAGTGAGTATCTAACTAGGTATATCTCTGAGTGTTGAGAGGTTATGCAAAAAAGTTCAAAAAATGTAAAACGGGGTACACCCATTATTTATAGAGTCATCAGACTGGATGGGGTCATGTTTGGGGCGATCGCTTGACTGCTCTAAAAATGCTGTGGCGCTAGAGTTTTTTCTAACATAAACGTGATATTGTCGCAAGCGTCTGGCTAGGGCTTGCAGTTGATATTCCACTTTTTGTGGTTCTAGGCTTAAGCCTGCTTTGGCATTTAGACGCTCAGCCATTTCCTCTAATTGGCTAGCCGTCGGGGGTAGTATTCTGCTTTTACCAACTTCAAGCCGTTTGAGACGTTGTGCGAGTCGATCTCGCCGACAAACGGCATGGTAGCTCTCTAATAAGAGACAGCCTAGGCGAATTTCTGATTCAGTTAAGTGATGAAACTCTGACAAAATTCGCTGTAACTGTTTAGATGTAGTGTCATTTAAAATAGCCCAGTCACTTATATAATACACGCTGCACTCCCACAAAGACTGATTGACCTGATGACAACCGAGGGATGAGGTATAAATGCCCTGAGAACTTACGTGGTTACTCCTAATTCATCCCTTATCTCTCATCCCTCCTCCTTCCTCCCTCATCCTTTCCTCTAACTAAGGAGTTTGTCTCCCCGGCAGAGGGAGACAAACCGAATTCAGAGCAATTTAAAGAGGATTAGGCTTTTCACTTTTCTATAGTGCAAGATTAACTACGGTTTTGCAGGATCGGATAAGATCGAAGACATGCCGATCCCAAAAGATCTTGACAATTCACCCACTATGGGCATTCAAACTTTGAGGGCTTCTCAGCACGGGCAAGCAAAAATTAAGCAAGCTAGGGAAAAGAAGGGATGGGCGGTAAGCGAAGAAGAATATACTCCCCTGAAAGAAGCCAGTAAATTCCTAATTCAGGAACATGCAACAGCAAATAACTGGCATGGTAATGACTCTAGATGGCTGCGGAATTTCGAGCAGCTTTTCCGGGTTGAGAAATCTAGGGCTATCAATGATATCAAAACTATCATTGCCAAGTCTAAACAAGGTTCAATCCTTTCCAGGATTGAACAACTCATTGAGACAGGAGAAATCTTAGTTAAGGGTATCTCCTATGGCTCGTGGCATCGATTTGCTGCTCAGGGCAGAGTAAACAGCGTTAAAGCCCCTACTTTTAAAGCCTATTGTCAGATTTTAGGATTAAAATGGGAAGAGATTGCCGAACTCATTGATCCTCAGGACGTTAAGGGCGATGAGGGAGAGATTGTTCCCACCAGCCCCCCCAACTCTCCCCAGGCGATAGTTGTTTACCATAACCTACCCGTCCGTTACCACAGTGCCTTGATTGGTCGGGAAACAGAGATGACCCAGCTATTAGAATTGCTCGGTCGCGATCGCCTCCCTGGTCCGATTAGCATTGAAGGCATCGGTGGTGCGGGGAAAACTTCCTTAGTATTGGAAGCTGCCTACCACTGCTTGCAGGGGAGTGAAGGAGAAAAGACAGGTGCTAATTTTCCCACTTTTGATGCCATTATCTTTACCTCAGCCAAACAACAGCACCTCATTGGCAATCATATCTTGCAGCGTCACAGGCGAGAGCGTACTCTGCATGACATCTTCCGAGTCATTTTTCGCACTCTAGATTGTCCTAATGTTATCCCTGTTGACTTTGAGCAGCAAGTAGATTGCATCCAAACTCGCTTGGCTCAACTAAGAACTTTGCTGATTGTCGATAATTTGGAAACCCTTGATGATCGCGAAGCAGTCCTCTCCTTTCTGTACGAACTGCCGCCAACGGTAAAAGTAGTACTCACTACTCGCGTGCGATCGGGATTGGGTATTCCCATATATTTAGAGTGTTTGCCTTTGAACGAGGCGATGCGCTTGATCGAGCATCAATCTCTAGAGCAAAGGGCACAGCTGGCACCCGAACAGTGCCGGACTATTTACGAGCGAACGAAAGGTTTGCCTTTGGGAATTGTTTACGCCATTGGTCAATTATTAGTTTATGGCATTTGCACCGATGTTGGGACAATGCGCTTGACCCAGGGAAATAGCGATCTCGCTCAATATTGCTTTGAGGATTCCGTACAGAGGCTCAGAGGACAACCTGCTCATCAGTTGTTGATGGGACTGGCGCTATTTGCCAAATCTGCTGCCTTAGATGCGATCGCCCACGTAGCTTTACCCAATACTGAACCTTTAAATGCGCTGGCTCAACTCTACAAACTCCGCTTGATCGTTCAGTGTGAAACACGGTATGACATGCATCCTTTGACCCGCGAGTATGCGATCGCTGAACTGAAAACTCACCCCGAGTTTGAGCAACAAGCGCGGGAACGGTGGGTTAACTGGTATCTGCAATTTTCTCAACCCTACAAACAAGAGGATTGGAAACAGTGGCACGATTATCAAGACCTAGACCAAGAGTGGGAAAACTTGGAAGCTGTCATCGATTGGTGCATTCACCAAAACCGCTACGAACAGGCCAAGCAATTTTGGCAGCAGATTAAAGGGTACACCTATTTACGGGGGTATTGGCATGAGCGATTAAGCTGGATAGACTGGTTGCTCCAAGCTTCTGGGGAGCGTCAAGACAGGTCAACGAGCGCAGAGGCTCTCATCGATCAAGGCTGGACATTAACTCTCATGGGTAAACCAGAGCAATTGACACAGGTGGAGGCATGGTTGGATCGAGTATCCCATCTCCAAGAGGATCGAGACCTCATCATGCAGTTGGAGTTGACCATCGATCGGGCGGTTTTGTCAATTCACCAGCGGAAATTCGAGCAAGCACACCAACTATTGAATCAGGGGAAACAGTTACTGGGTCGGGTGCCGTTAGATGAGTCAAAACGCTTGCGCCAGCAGATTCGCCTCGATTACTATCAGGCAGAAGTCTGGTTTGAAACTGGAAATTACCAACAAGCTAAAATCGGCTATCAAAAGGCACTAGAACAGGCTCGGGTTGCTCAATGCCAGCAATTTGAAGTCTATATTCTCAATTGGTTAGCCGATGTTGCCTTGGAAGGAGAAGGTAATCTCGCAGAAGCCGAACGCCTGTTAGAGACCAGTATGCCAATTGCGATCGCCAGTAAGGACAAGTTATCGATTGCATTCCACCAGCGTTCTCGGGCTAATTTGGAGAAAATGAAAGGAAATCTGGCTGAATTTCGACGTTGGGCCATCGAGGCTAAGGCAGGCTTCGAGGGTTTGGGGATGCTCTCGGAAGCTCAAAAAATCAAGTTTTGGCTGGAAAGTTAAACCTTAGTCTTTGTCCTTGATGGAGGATTATGCAATGTGCCAATGGCAGCACTTTACAATGGCGAACAGTATCTGATACCAAATCCGCTTTTATAACCCCCCTTTCTACTCCCCCAGCTCTCCCAGCTTTCTTAAAAAGGGGGTAGTCAACCCGGATTTGTATAATCTGGTTCCCCCCAGATTTGGGGGGCTAGGGGGGCTTTTGCGTAAGTCTTGTGGATGAGTTAATTCCTGCGTGGAAATTTTCGGTAGAAATAACAGCCGTTCAAAGTTCTAGATTTAAAGAGCAAACGTATACGAAACTGATGATTCTTATAGTAAAAATGCCATCCTCAAACTCCCAAACTTCAATCCTATGGCGTCAAGTCTGGGGGTTAGCAGCTTTACTTGCAGCAATCCTCTTCAGTTTTATGGCTTACGGTTTTTATCAGCCAATCATTCTTAAGAATCTGGGTTTTGTAGAACTAGCAGCTGGGCTAGGGATAGCCCAAGGTTTGATGGGAGCAGCAATTGAGCCATTGGTTGGGAAAGTTTCTGATCGGGTTCTGCGTCAAGTCGGCAGCCGATTACCAATGATTACTGTTGGGGTAACGTTAGCTGGATTGCTCTTTGTTGTCATTGGGCTGTTACTTCAAAGCCATTTACCAAATGGGATGCGTTGGTTGGTGCCGATGTTAATGACAGTGTGGGTGATGGCAATGATTGTGTTTCGAGGACCAGCGATTGCATTATACCAATTTCCTAAATGCCTNNTTTGATATCTTCACAGCGACTCGCCCCTACAGCTATATATTTTATATTTATAAAGTGTTTACATATCAAATAAAAATGCTGTATAGCGTTAATGGTGCGTTAGCTCCAGCGTAACGCACCCTACTAATAAAGGCTGTGGCCATCACATTACTGAGAGAACGTACTCTCCCTCATTAACAGCGTGATTGGTGGAAACACAAAAAACTAAACCGTCTGCTTCGGCAGGGACATCAATTAATTGGGGTAAATCTCCGTTTTTATTGAAACTGAGCAACTGATATAAGAGTTGGCCAGCCTTAATGGTACTTCCCAACGGGACTCTAGATTGAATCATGCCACCAGCTGGAGCATAATATCGTTTCAGCTGGCTCTTGATCGTAAAATTTATGGATTGGGATGCTGTTGTTGCTAAAGGAAAATCGGGAATTCTTAACATCTCTTTATAAGCTAGATAGTTTTTGATACCCAGAACTCCCTTTTGCACGGACTCAGGATTCATGCTTAGGCCAGAACCTAACTCTAGCGTCCAGGAATCGATATCGAATTCAATGGGTTTACCTAATTGGGCTAATTTCTTTTCTAAAGCCAACCAAGGCTTCATAAAGGCTTCGTCAAAAGCATCCCCATCGTAGTCATTTAATAAAATTCCGCGATCTAGGAGAAATGCTTTAGCGCTAGCTTCTCGGCTGTGAAAGCAATAGAGGTAATCGATGGCTTGGTTGCTAGAAGTGTGAATGTCAATAATATAGTTGGCATCAAGGCAAAGGGATTGCAAGTAATATCGGTAGCGATCGCTGAAGGGAGTTCCCCTAGGAGACTGGATTTTTTGTAATTGCTGGCTGAAACTAGATTGGATGCGTTCTAGATAATTTTTGCGAATAAGATCAGGTTCCAAGTTAAGTTGAGATTTAGCAAAAGTGTCTAAATCATCATCTTCTTTCTCATAATCCCAAAAGATGCGATTCCAGTCTTTGCCATCGTAGTGATTGAATCTTCCTGTGGAAAAGAAATGAGTGCGCTGATTCGTACTGAGAGGATTGCAGACAGGGACGAGCCAGATTTCCCCAGTCAGTTGACTGTCATCTAAGAGCGTTAAAAATTCAATGAGTTGGTGGATAACCGCATTGCCAACAATTTCTGCTCCGTGAAGATTGGCTTGCAAGTATGCCTTTTTTCCAGGTTTTGCGCCAATAAATCGATAAACTTGGAGGGAGAGGCAATCTCCTGAGGCTAGGTGCTGAATCGGAANNTGTAGAAATTGTGGGAATCATATTAGTTTAGAATTAAAGTCTCCCCGAAAGCTGCATATCAGTGCTATAGTCGAGGTAAGGTAAAGTATAGGCGACCCGAACTGCCGCTATTACAAAGAGATGAACAAAGTTATTTTGGCAGGACTTTTGGTAGTGCTGTGTGCCACTTCAACACTAGCTCAAAGCCAGGTTTTACTGGATTATCGACAAGAAGACTTCAATTCTGAATCACCACCTCAACTACCCGCCACCACTGAAAACTTTGTCATTTCTCAAGTTGTTAGAAGTACGGATAAACCTTGCTCCGGGGATTTGTCACCGACGGTTATAGATTATGCGGGTGGCTCATTTACAAATTCGCAAGACGAGCAGGTTGTTTATCTCGTAGACTTAGGTGATTCCTGCCATCCTCGCTTTACAGGCACAACAAGAATAGCCGTTGCTTCTCAGGGTAAGGTAGTGACGTATGGAGATGTGACAGGTTATTCCAAGATTCAACAAGTTAGCGATGTTAATGGAGATGGCATCAATGAGCTTATTCTAGAGGGAAGCTGGATCGGACAGGGATATTCCTTAACTTATGCCAAGCTTATAGAAATCAAACCCAAAGGTTTACTGACAGTGAATAACTTTGAACAAGTTTATGGAGATAATCTTCTTGGCACGATTAACTCCAAGTTGTATAAAATAGCCTCGGTCATTTCAGCCAATCGAGGTTCCCAAGGTCAAACTGTATTTAGTCGAAAGAATTACCTAGCCAGGTGTTTTGAAGTTGAGCCGGAGGAGGGAAGAAACTGTTCCTCTTATGAATATATGTCTGAA
>DNXU01000521.1:16190-22718 GCA_003505715.1 Cyanobacteria bacterium UBA8803
GCACCATTCTCAATAACCGACCACAACCCTTGATTTTCCATTGATGTGATCGCCAAAAACCTGGCTTTTCTAGGCTTAATGACATTGGTGCAAGATCTGAGTTCACCGAACTTAAAATGATTTGGTTTTGCCGAGGAGATTTAATCCACAAGCCTTAACATAAGCAGGGAGGCGGTTCAGGAAAATTAATGCTCAACACCATATCGTTGAGATCGAAGTCAGTCCAATCTTCAAAAGACCAAGTGTTGCCATTGCGCACAACCCTGGCTCCTAATGGATCAGTGAAAGCATCTCCGATTGTGGCCAATGTGTCATCTACTTGAATTCCTCCTTTTGGCACGATTACCAAAGCCGGAGCATAGTATGCACCACCGAGAAAGTCCACGGTCAGATTGGCAGTCTTGCGATTATTCACTGTTAGTGATGGCTCTGTTAGTAGATTAGCCAAAACTGCATCTTCATATCCAGCATCTCCTGGGAGTAGACCATCGACTCGTCCTTGAGCATCAGTTCGGTAGAATCTGAGTATGTTGTTAAAATTGGCTTCGCGGGTGAGGGTGATATTCAGGGTCACCGTATCTGTTTGATCAAAACCCGTAAGGTCTATCAACTCAGGCAACTGCTGTTGCTTGACACGCAGATCAGCAGAGGTAGTAGCAGTATTAGTCCCATCACTAACTTCGAGATTGATGCTGCCCTGATAAAGGTAAATTGGATCGTTAATCGGAGTAAGGCCAATGCCGAGAGATTGTAAATCTGCCCAGTTGATTTCTAGGGTAGAAGTATTAGTTTTGAGATCGTAGTTGCCGTCTCCATTAAGATCCCAGTTATAGCTCAGAACTGGATCGTCTTGGTCGGTAGCGATCACCTCTAAGATGAGAGAATCCCCTTCTTTAATCACATTGCAGGGGCATTCAAATGCTACTTCAGGGGCATAATCGTCATTCAGGATGGTTCCCAACCCCGGACTATTAACTGTTATGCGCGTTTCCAGTCCTCCGGCATTCAAGGAATTTAGATTGACCAACAACGTCTCATTGTCTTCTACCAGGTTATCGCCATTGACTGGGATGGAAACGGTTTGAGGGGTGGTAGTGAGTGCAGCAAAGGAAATGGGGCCTGTTACAGCAGCATAATCCACATTTTCAGTGCCAGTCCCAGGAGTTGTCACTACATTTAGCGTTACATCTGTAGCAACTGGATTACTCAGACTCACCGTAAAGTTAGCGAACGTTTGACCGCTATCACCTTCAACAATCTCTACATTATTGATGCTAATCGTAGCTAGATCATCGTCGATGATGGTTCCTACTCCTTGGGAATCTGCAATGGTAACATTGCGGCCTTGAGCGTTCAAGCCAGTAAGGTTGGCGAAGAAAGTTTTGTTGAATTCCACCACAGTATCGCCGTTGACTGGGACAGAAATGGTTTGAGGGGTGGTGCTTAGACGATTAAAAGTGATGGAGCCACTGATCCCCATGTAGTCAATTGCATAATTTAAGGTGACAGGCACATCGACCGGATTACTCATCGTAACGGTGAAGACAGCCTCCTTCTGACCGCGATCGCCTTCAATCAGGGAGGGAGCATCACTGATATTGATTATCGCTTGGTCATCGTTACGGATTGTTATTTCCCCAATCGGATCGGCGACAAAGGGGCCACTATTCGGATCAGGATCGAATAGATGAACGGTGAGTTCTTCGTCTAGCTCAACAATATTGTCATTTACAAGTGGAATTAAAATTAATCCTGTTGTGGCTCCCGGATTAAAGGGTACAGATTGATTGGGGAAAGTGGGAAAGAAGTCTTCCCACGCCAAAGCAGTACCGTTTTGGCTTTCTACAATGACGTATTGCAATGAGTTACTTGGTGCTGAAAGGAAAGCTGTTGGCACAGCCGCATTTTGCGTTTCTGTTCCTTCCAGTAAAATAACATCATTGATAAAAAAGTATGTCTGGGGTTGTGGTGGCGGGAAAAGGGTTAATTCTACCTGATAATTCCTTTCAACTTCAGGTGGTTGAGTCTGGTTATTTCTGGGATCTCGACGATTAGGATCGTTCCCAGGACGCAAATTAGGATTATATTGACCATTGCCTTGGGCACTAATACCGATGTAAAAGGTGCCATCATTAGGTGCAATAAACTCTAAAACGGGATCGTCAGAAAACAGCCCACTGTCAGGGTCTATGCCATTACCAGCCCTGCTTATCTCAGTACCTCCTTGATTGAAAATACGGAGCATGGTGTCGATTGGACGGTTAACCTGGCCATTCCCATCATCATCGAAAGAATCAACATCAATGATTAGGCGATCGTCTTTTTCGAGCGTTACACCAAATAGGTCAACATCACTCCAATCTCCAGCGGCATTATTGCCAATTTCTTCGGTGAAGTAAGGATTTACATCACTAGTGCGAGGACTGCTAAGTCTAATCTTATCATCGCTGATTAATTCGGTACGACCAATGATCCCATCAATGCCATCTTGACCAAAACTACTCCCATTATAATCATCAGTTCCAACTACATCGATCCAGTCAGCTTCTTCGACTTTTCTGATTGTCACCATGTTTTTACTCCGCCCAATTTTCTAACAAATATCTTGTCCTACTAAAATAGGCACTTTGCCACCAGTTGAATTATTAAAACCTGCGGCAATTGATGTTCAATTCCCATTTGAGTGCCGGGATCAAGTTTCCTCCAGTACAAAGCCAGATCATTTATGGTTAGAGTAAAATGATCTGAAAATGCTCTTGACGTTGAGGGAATTAGGTGATATATGCAGACATTCAAAGCCTCTGTGACAGGACTCAAAAAGATCCAGCAAGCGAGAGAGCGCATCACCACAGAGCGAGGCTGGGCGATTGAGGATGAGCAATGGGTGGATGAAGCAAGTCACTTTCTTCCCCTTGTGAAAGCTGGGAAAAATCGAGTACCGGGAACAGTCTCTATAGGTACATGGAAGCGATTTTTATGTGGTACTCCTGTGAGAGCTTACAATTTTAAAGCTTTCTGTATGGTATTGGGGCTGAATTGGGAAGATATTGTTGACAGGAGCGCAACTCAATCAAATCAGGAAGAGTTAGAAGAACTTGAGGAGGAACCTGTTCCCTCATATCAAGATTGGGGAGATGCTCCTGATATCTCTGTTTTCTTTGGACGTACTGAAGAACTAGCGGAACTTGAGCGATGGATTGTCATAGAACGTTGCAAACTTGTAGCCATCTTGGGTATGCGTGGCGTTGGTAAAACTAAGCTATCGGCGAAGCTAGGAAAGGGAGGTATTGGGAAAACGGATTTGTCACGGAAGCTGGCACAAGAAATTGATGAGGGATTCGAGTATGTCATTTGGCGCTCACTTCTGAATGCTCCACCAGTTGAAGAGATTCTGGCAGATTTCATCAAGTTTCTATCCAACCAGCAGGAAGTCAATTTACCAAACACTTTAAATAGTCAATTATTACGGTTAATTAACTATCTTAGCCAGCATCGTTGCCTCCTCATACTTGATAATGTAGAGGCAATTCTACAAGGTCGTCAAGATGCAGGACAATATCGGGAGGGATACGAAGGGTATGGTCAACTTTTTAAGAAAATTGGAGAAGTAGCCCATGAAAGCTGCTTGCTTCTCAATAGTCGGGAGAAGCCTAAAGAAATTTCTAGTTTAGAAGGTGCAACCAAACCTGTTCGTTCCTTCAACTTAGGAGGCTTGAACTCTTTAGAAGGACAGCAGATTTTTACAGAAATCGGTTCTTTTTATGGCTCGGATGATAAATGGAGAGAACTAATTGAATTTTACAATGGGAATCCTTTAGCTCTCAAACTAGCCGCCCATCATATTCAAGAAGTATTTGCTGGAGATATTGCTCAGTTTCTCCGAGAAGGACAGCTGGTTTTTAACGACCTACGTGAGTTGCTCGATTGGCACTACGAGCGGTTATCAGATTTAGAGAAGGAAGTTATGTACTGGTTCGCAATTAATCGAGAACCAGTATCCCTTTCAGAGCTTAGAGAGGATCTCCTCTCCCCTATTGCCAAAAGACAAGTTCCATCAACTCTGCAATCGTTAGGACGAAAACTTCCTCTGGACAAAAAAAATCAGGAAAACTTTATGCTACAGTCTGTACTTATTGAGTACATGACTGAGCAATTGATTGAGGTAATTTGGGAAGAGATTAAAACGAGAGATATCAAACTTTTTAACAATCATGCGCTGCTCAAAGCCCAATCGAAAGACTATGTTAGAGAAGTACAAATTCGCCTGATTCTCAGACCAGTGGTTGAGAGATTAATTTATGTGTTTGAAAGCCAGAATAAGGTTGAGGCTCAGCTTAAGCAGATTCTTGTCAAGTTGCGAGCCGAATCTCCACGAAATCCTGGATATGCCGGAGGTAACATTCTTAATCTGCTGATCCAGATGGGAGCAGACCTAAGAGGTTATGATTTTTCTCACCTCACTATCCAGCAAGCATACTTCCAAAATATAAGCTTGCAAGAGGTAAACTTCGCTCACTCCAGTCTAGAGCGGTGCTTTTTTACCCAATCCTTTAGTAGTATTTTATCAGTAGCATTTAGTCCAAATGGAGAACTTCTAGCCATTGGTGATGGTAGTGGCAATATCCGAACGTGGAACGTTGCCAGTGGTCAGCAACTTAAAACCTTTCAAGGGCATGATAGCGACAGGATATGGTCACTCGCCTTTAGTCCTAATGGTCAAATCCTTGCCAGCGGTAGTGGAAATCAAACCGTGAGACTCTGGGATATACAGACAGGTCAATGTCTCAAAACCTTGCTAGGACACCCCCTCGTCATGGCAGTCGCCTTCAGTCCTAATGGTGAAATCCTTGCCAGTGGTAGTGGTTACCAAACGATAAAACTCTGGGATGTAAATACAGGTGATTGCCTTGAGACTTTGCCAGGACATACCAGTATATTGCGGTCACTTGCCTTCAGTCCTAATGGTGAAATCCTTGCCAGTAGCGGTGATGATCAGACAATCAAGCTATGGGATGTAAACACAGGTCAATGCCTTAAGACTTTGCAGGAAAATACTAATGAAGTGTGGTCAGTTTCTTTTAGTCCTAATAGTTTAATACTAGTTAGTGGCTGTGATGATCGCTCTGTAAGGATCTGGGATATAAATACAGGTGATTGTATTGAAACGCTACAAGGGCATACTGATAGAGTTAGATCGGTTTCTTTTAGTCCTGATTGTCAAAGAATCGCCAGTGGGTCTGATGACCAGACAATCAAGCTTTGGAATGTAAATACAGGCCAATGCCTCAACACTTTACAGGGACATAATCATACAGTGCAATCAGTGACATTCAGCCCTGATGGTAGAACCTTAGCTAGTGGGGGTTACGATCAAACCGTGAAGCTGTGGGATGTAAGTACGGGTTATTGCATCAAAACGTGGCAAGGGTATACCAATTGGATAATGTCAGTAGCCTTCAGCCCTAATGGTAAAGTACTAGCTAGCGGCTCTGGTGACCAGACAATAAAACTATGGGATGTAAAGGCAAGTCAATGCCTCAAAACTTTACAAGGACACACCAGTTGGGTACTTTCAGTAGCCTTCAGCCCTGATGGTCAAACCCTTGTCAGTGGTGGTGACGATAAAACTGTGAAGCTATGGGATGTAAACACGGGTCAATGCCTTAAAACTTTGCAGGAACACAGCAATTGGATTAGATCAGTTGCTTTTAGTCCGGATGGTCAAAGCATCGCTAGTAGTAGTGAAGATCGCACTGTGAAGTTATGGGATGTAAACACAGGTCAATGCCTCAAAACTTTGCCAGCGCATACTAATATATGGTCTGTCACTTTCAGTCCTGATGGTCAAATCCTTGCCAGTGGTGGAGAAGATCAAATGGTGAGACTTTGGCACATTCAAACAGGTAAATGTCTCAAGACTTTGCAAGGACATACCCATTGGATAGGAACAGTAGTTTTCAGTGGTGACGGTCAAATACTTGCTAGTGGTTGTGGTGACTTGACAATAAAGCTATGGGATATTCCGACGGGTCAATGCCTCAAAACTTTGCAAGATGATACATTGGTGATAGCAGTCGCCCTCAGTCCTAATGGTAAAATTCTTGCCAGTGGTGGTGGTGATACAGCCGTGAAGCTATGGAATGTTCAAACGGGTCAATGCTTCAAGAATTTGCTGGGACACACTAGTTGGATTAGGTCAGTTGTTTTTAGTCCTGATGGCCAAAGTCTCGCTAGCGGTAGCCAAGATGACTTGATTAAACTTTGGGATGTTCATACAGGCGAATGCCTAGAAACTTTGAGATCCAAAAGACCCTACGAGAACATGAATATTACTAGTATTATGGGTCTGACTAGCTCTCAAAAAGCAACCCTTAAAGCTCTTGGAGCAGTCGAGAATTACTAATCTTAGAGCCTCACCCCCCAACCCCCTCTCTCATCAGCGGGCGAGGGGGAACAAGATACAATGCCGATATCATATCATGTCCGGTTGATTAACCATCATAAAACTTGTCGCAGGGCGGGTTTTGA
>DNXU01000603.1:0-2595 GCA_003505715.1 Cyanobacteria bacterium UBA8803
TAGGGTTGAGCGCAGTCAAAACCTAGGGTTGAGCGCAGTCAAAACCTAGGGTTGAGCTCAGTCAAAACCTAGGGTTGAGCGCAGTCGAAACCCAGCCTACGACAGTTGTTATTATGGGTGATTTGCCGGAGATGATATAAGTCCTATTTGTGATATCAATCACAGGTTTTTAAGATAAAAATCACAAGTTTTATTGCTAAATATCACTTTTTTTTGAGATTTAAGGCACAGAATCTTTAGAGATAATCCGTGATGATTAAAAAGTAGCCCTAGGGTAGTTGATAGTTGAATATCTATCACTCAGCGTTTCCTATAACCCGACGAGAGCAAAGCGGAGGTGAAATCTATGGTGGGACTATTATTTTTAATTGGCTATCTCACTTGCTGTACAGTTTTTCTGGATTCTTTGTTTCAAGAAGAGATCGGATAGTTATCACCTCTCGTGTAAACTTGCTGAAAAATCTGAAGGTAATCCGACAAATTAGAGGTTATAAAAGGAGCGATCGCCTTCAAACCCAATCCAGTTAATCAGTGGCACTATCGCAACGCCAAATATTGTAGAGACGTTCCGGCGGAACGTCTCTACGAGTATCGGCGACAAACCATCTTTAAAAAACTTTACAATTGAGAGATGTGACATCCATATCTCTCAGTGCCATGTACCTAACCTATTTTGGAGCAAACAGCTGGCTGCTCGAACTCGGACAAAAATGTATTCTGATTGATCCCTGGTTAGTTGGTTCCTTAGTTTTTGGCAATCTCCCCTGGTTCTTTAAAGGGGACAAACCGCCAGCCTTGGATACACTGCCTGACAAAATTGACTTAATCCTATTATCTCAAGGGTTAGAAGACCACGCCCACAAACCCACTCTCGAAAAACTGGACAAGAAGATTCCCGTAGTGGGATCTACTAGTGCAGCCAAGGTGGTGGAGCCGTTGGGTTATACTCAGGTTACTCTTATTACCCCCGGTCAGACCTTTACTTTAGACAATCAAATTGAAATCCTTGCCCTGCCGGGAGCGCCCATTGGCCCGCTACAGCAAGAAAACTCCTATCTGCTCAAGCACCTGAATAGCGGCACCACCCTTTACTACGAACCTCACGGATATCCTCCCACGGAATTAAAAGATTATGCACCCGTGGATGTGGCGATCAGCCCGGTGGTAAGCTTGGAATTGCCCATCCTAGGGTCAATTATCCAAGGAAATAAAACGGCAATGCAACTGGCTCAATGGGCGCAACCCCAAGTGTTTCTACCAACAGCCGCAGGCGGCAACGTGGAATATCAGGGCTTGCTGAATTCCGTTTTGCGTACCGTTGGTAGTATGGAAGAATTGCGATCGCAACTCGCACAGCATAACCTACCCACTCAGGTCATTGACCCTCAGCCAGGAAAACGTATCGAACTCAACCTCTTGCCTCAAGTTGCTTGAATTATTCCTGAAAGCAATCTACAACTCGTAATTACCAAACTCATCGGCTAACAAAAGGCATTTGCCTAGAAGAGTTAGATTGACAATATTGCCCAATTAAATAGTGAGGAGATAAAAAATGTTGGAGTTGTATCAATTTGAACTGTCGCAATACTCCGAGAAAGTGCGTCTGATCCTGGATTACAAAGGACTGGCCTATCGCAAAATAGAAGTAACACCAGGAGTAGGACAGCTAGAAGTGTTTCGCCTTTCAGGTCAAGGACAAGTGCCCGTCCTGAAGGATGGCGATACGGTGATTAGTGATTCTACCGCGATCGCCATGTATTTGGATCGCAAGTATCCCGACAAACCCCTGATCCCCACCGATCCCAAAGAAAGGGGACAATGCTTATTAATGGAAGAGTGGGCCGATGAGTCCATTGGCCCTAAAAGCCGCAAAGTCCTCTATGGCGCACTGAGTCAGAACCCTAGCTTCCGGACAGCTATTTTGCCTAAAGATACCCCCGATTTCTTGAAAACAGTAGTTGGCGGTGTCCCGTCGGAGCTACTGGAGGTTTTGGGTATGGGTATCGGTTGGGGTGCAGATTCAGTCAAAGATGCCAGAGACAGTCTCAAGCAAGACTTGGAAGCTTTAAGCCTGCTGCTATCAGATCGTCCTTATCTAGTTACAGATGCTCCTTGCTTAGCTGATTTTGCCGTAGCTGGTTTAAGCTTGCTCTTAAAGATTCCCGAAGGCCCATACCTAGACGTACCAGAACAACTAAAAGGGCAAGGCATCCCCGGTTTAGCAGATAGTAGCGCCTACGAAACATTTTTCAATTGGCGCGATCGCCTCTATGTCAATTATCGCAAACCCTTGACCTCAACTGGGGCAACAGATTCCACACCGAAATCTATTGAGATCGATTAGATGAGTAGGGCGGGTTTCGACTTCGCTCAACCCTCGGTTTTGGCTGCTCAACCCTCGGTTTTGACTGCGCTCAACCCTGGCTCATTTAATTTCGTAGGGTGCGTTACGCTACTGCTAACGCACCAATGATAAGCTGTTGTGCATTTAAACTGGGTATATAAGAGGCTGAACCCTTTTACTGGCTTAGCTCGCCTTGGCAATTTAAATGCTGAACAGCTTATCATGTCCGGTTAAACACCCATAATATTTGT
>DNXU01000603.1:2673-9269 GCA_003505715.1 Cyanobacteria bacterium UBA8803
ATGGTTAATCAACCGGACATGATCTGATACCCACCGGACTGCGCATTAGAACCCTATTTCCGCGCCGTCCACAGCCAAGCCAAAGCGCCAAAAAATAAGGTAGCCAGTACACTCCAAAACAATGACACCACTAAGGGATGAGGTGGATTGTTAAATGATATAGGAGTGAAAGGTTTATCAATATGTTGTGTAACAACGCCGGAGACGATCGCACCTGCACCTAAGCCGACACCGATGATTTGGATGGTTTTCTCTAAGGAGCGATCGCTTCTCATAGTCATGAGTACAATAGACTGGTAAGTCCATCAATTCTAAAAATTAGCAATGAAACCTTATCCCGTTGAATTTCAACAGAAAATCATTGAAGTCCATGAAAAGGAAAACCTTTCCATTTTCCTTCTTCCTACTGCGATCGCATTTCTGCCACAGTACCTACCATCTTAATAAGTATATTGGCTCCTAATCTTCCAGATTTCCGGAAAATAAACTAAAATTTACGATTACTGGCAGGTTATCTAAAAAAGCGATCTCCTTTACACCATATCTTTTGTAGGGGCGAGTCGCTGCTTCAGATATTAAAGATAAATGCGATAACCTGAATTGACTCACCTAGGCCAGGACGACCCAATAAATTCTCTTCACATCCACCTAATCCTAAACAGCGGGTCGCCCCTACAGTTTTTGTATACGGACTGCGCATAAATCAATCATGAGCTATCTTCTCAAAAATTTTGCTAGCTTGTAGAAGTAACCATAGAATTTTGCCCTCAAAGAAATTAGAATCGTCATTAGTGAGTTGCGATCGCCAAACAATAAGGATTGATTTATCAAGCTTTTTGCCCAGTCAGGGTAAGATAGATTGGCATAGTTGAGCAGTGGCAGCAATGGACTTGGATCAACCATTAGGCTCAGTCATTCAAGGTTCTCTTTCTGAAGGACTAGAAGTGCGCTTGCATCCCGATGTCTCGGTGGAAGAAATGCGCGTCGGCAAGTTTTTGGTTGTCCAGGGGATGCGATCGCGTTTTTTCTGTATGCTTACCGATGTCTCTCTGGGCACATCTAGCCAGCGAATTCTGGTTAATCCTCCCAGTCCCGATGATGACTTTTTGCGAGAAGTTCTTGCGGGTAGCGGCACGTTTGGGACGGTGAATTTGACCCCGATGTTGATGTTTACGCCTACGGAGGTGAAACGAGATAAAGGAGTTAATCTCAATGGCAAAAGTTCGTTAGCTTCCTTTGAAGCTCAAAGTAGCGAGGCGATGGATTTGCTCCCCGTTAAAACCATCCCCAGCCACTTCTCACAAGTCTATGATGCTAGCGAACGAGACTTTCGGGCAGTTTTTGGCTGGGAAGATGATCCTCATCGCCGCAATTTTGCGATCGGCCAACCCCTTGACATGGAGGTGCCGATATGTATAGACCTAGATCGCTTCGTGGAACGGAGTAACGGCGTCTTTGGTAAATCCGGTACGGGGAAATCCTTCCTGACGCGGTTGCTGCTATCCGGAATTATCCGCAAGCAAGCAGCAGTTAACTTAATCTTCGATATGCACTCAGAATATGGCTGGGAAGCAGTTTCCGAGGGTAAGCAATTCAGTACAGTTAAAGGTTTGCGGCAACTATTTCCTAGCCAAGTGCAAGTGTACACTCTCGACGCCGAATCCACTCAACGCCGGGGGATTCGAGACGCCCAAGAACTTTATCTCAGCTACGATCAGATTGAAGTTGAAGATATCGCCCTAGTCCGCCAAGAGTTGAATCTTTCCGAGGCGAGTCTAGAAAATGCCATTATTCTACGCAACGAGTTTGGCAAATCTTGGATTACGCAATTACTCAATATGACCAATGAAGAAATCCAGGAGTTTTGCGATACCAAGAGAGGTAGTAAGTCTTCTATTATGGCCTTACAGCGCAAACTAACGCGCTTAGAAGAACTCAAATACATGCGCAGCGCTTGTCCGCGTAATTATATCGATCAGATTTTGCAATCCCTGGATGCGGGGAAACATGTGGTGGTGGAATTCGGTTCCCAGTCCAACATGCTCTCTTATATGTTGGCAACTAATCTCATGACTCGCCGCATCCACAGCAAATACGTGCAGAAAGCCGAGAAGTTTTTACAAAGCAAAAATCCGAGCGATCGCCCTCGTCAATTGGTAATTACCATCGAAGAAGCACACCGCTTCCTCGATTCTGCCACCGTCCGCCAAACTATCTTCGGAATTATCGCCCGCGAGATGCGCAAGTACTTTGTCACCTTATTAGTAGTGGATCAGCGTCCTTCAGGGATTGATAACGAGGTGATGTCCCAGATTGGCACCCGAATCACGGCGTTATTGAACGATGATAAGGATATTGAGGCAATTTTTACAGGGGTATCGGGGGGGCAAAGTTTGCGATCGGTATTAGCGAAGTTGGATTCTAAGCAACAAGCTTTGATTTTAGGTCATGCAGTGCCAATGCCAGTAGTGGTGCGGACTCGTCCCTATGATGAAACCTTCTATCGCGAGATTGGGGATATCTCTTGGGATGAGATGCCGGATGAGGCAGTATTTGCAGCCGCAGAAGCAGGGAGAGCAGATTTAGGATTTTGATTCTTGGGAGGATGGCAAATTCTTTTTTGGTTGTGAACGTAGTTCATGGAGATTCCTTGCATACATTCTGGAATGCCCCCTAAATCCCCCAATTCTGGGGGACTTTGAGTTTCCGGTTTCCCCCCAAAGTCAAGTTGTTTGTAGATGGGACGGTGGATATTCTCCATTCACAATGAGTTGCTCGCGTTCGAGGATGCGTTCTGGGAGGTTAAATTGCAAAATTTTAGCGGTTACACGCCCTTCCGGTGTCAGTGGGACAATCGTTCCTCCTTCTAGCCGAAAATGGTCTGACCATTGCTGTAAACGAGGATTAAAAAAGGGGGTTAGTTGTTGTGTCTCAGGATCGATCGAACCAAGATCGGTTCCTTTAAAACGGTTGCAGCAAGGACAGGATAACGCTAGATTTTCAGCTTCGGTGATGCCATCATGTTTTTCGGCAATGATGTGTTCCATTTCAAAAGCGAAGAGAGAAGCTGTTTGGGGAAATCTGCAATACTCGCATTGTTCTCCGGCTCGTTGAGTCACTAGCTGACGCAAAGTGGCTGAAATGTAACTCATGCTTCTTTATGTAAGCGTTTATAGGCATGAGCTTTGGCTAAGCGCACCCAATGCTCTAAGAGCAAGTATCGATCTAGTTCGACTTCTTCCGATCGGGAGAGAGTGCCGGATTTATTGCGATCAAGCAGTTCGCTCATGCGGGCTTGCAATGCAGGCGTGGGGTGGATGGCGAGGATGACTTCTGGACTAGGTTGACTGGCAAGCAGTTCGACGATTTGAAGTTCATTTTGGTAGAGAATGGTTTCTGCGGGAGCGAGTTCCTGGAGTGCGCGATCGAGAGCTTCTGGGAGGCGATCGCCCAATTGTTGCAGTTTCTCTCCGAGGCGATCGGGCACTTCTAGAATAATCTGCATTAGCGGTAATGTAAGGATAGGAATCACTTGGATTGTAACAAAGAGCCAATCACAATCAGGTCATAGTTGCGATCGCTTGCTGCTGTATTCATGATGTTTTCTCGGCAGCCTCAACCCATTGAATGCGAGCAGGTTTGCGCTCGATCCAATTTCTGTAATTGAACTTCGGATATCCTACGGCTAACCCACCGTAAATTTTGTGGTCTTCCGGTAAATTCACCAGCTTGGCAATGCGGTTATCGCGATCGCACACTGCCACTACAAAGCCAGTATAGAAGCAGCCTAAGCCCAATACTTCAACCATCAAAGCTGCATTTTGCACTGCCAGGTTAGCATTTACACCCGCAAACCCCACTTTGCGATCGGCGTGGAACAAAATCAGCGTAGGAGTTTGGTAGAGTACTGTGTCTGTACCGTTATCGTAGGTGGCAACGACTTTGGCCAAGTTATGAAGGTTGGCAATTGCCCCCTCCAGTTCTTTGCCTGCCATCCAACGCAAGATCCGACGAGTAATCGGATTGCGCAGTTGCTGGATGAGTTTTCTGAGATAATCCACTGTCAGCTGGACAATCTGAGCGATCGTAGCTCGATCCTGAACAACGACAAACTGAGTGCTTTCTGAGTTATGGGCACTCGGCGCAAAGCGTGCGCCTTCCAGAATTTTGGCGATCGCCTCTTTGCTAACTGGCTGATTCCTGAATTCCCGCACCGAGCGTCTAGTTCTCAGCAATTCCAGCACTTGCTCGGCAGAGGGTTGCATTTCCGGATGTACCGGATGGATCGATCCTGGCAGGAAATCCTCATGGCAGATTGCTTCACTCGGACAAAGGACTACACAATGCCCGCAGGCAAGGCACTCTCCATACCTGACTTCAGGAACAGTTCCTTTCTCTGGTTGGAAGAAGAGTACCTCTGGACAAACTTGAACGCATCTGCCGCAGTGTTTACACAGTTCTGCATCGATTACTATTTTAGCCATTCTCCTCCCTCCACCTTATCTCTTCATCGTGGTGTGGTCGAAACAATTGCTCCCGATCAATTTGAATTATAGATCCAAAAATTTGAGGATTTTCGTTGTCAATCAGTAAAAATACTTAAATATTTCGCTGTTAATTTAAACTTACAATTTTAAATTAGATTAAGAGTTTTTAAGCTTCAGAGTATCTCAATGTCCCAGCTAATTTCTCAAGTCTTAGAAAGACTCCTAAGTCTTCTCTTAAAGCGAACGGTCTTGATTCTGAGTATCATGTTTTGTGTGGCCGTGGGGGTAGCCCTGGCGAATATGTCTCAGCTCTCGATGAAGCTGATTGAATCGCAAGCACTCCAGAATGCTGCTTGGTCTACCAAAACCATTAATGAGGCAATCAATCTCTACAGTGATGAAGCTGTGAGTCGCGCCCAAAAAGTGAATGGGATTACCGTCACTCACAACTATCCTCTCAAAGAGGGAGCAATTCCTTTACCCTCAACTTACGCCCTCGAACTGGGATGGCGTATTAGTGCAAAGGGGAATGGAATGTCAGTGCGGTTATACAGTGACTATCCTTTTCCCTGGCGAAAAGCCGAAGGCGGGCCAAGAGATGATTTTGAGCAGGAAGCACTTCGTTACCTGAGACAACAGCCCAATCAACAATTCTCTCGCCTGGAAAAGAATAACGGCAATCTCTCATTGCGATATGCACAGGCTAGCATTATGCAGTCCAGTTGCGTGGCTTGTCACAACACTCACCCGAAGAGTCCCAAACGGGACTGGGAAGTAGGAGACGTGCGAGGCGTTTGGGAGGTTACCCAGCCTCTAGACAGTTTCATAGCACAAACCGAATCGGGTTTGCGAGGAACATCTGTGATGTTGGGGAGCCTATCCCTGTTAGGACTGTCAGGGATCACCCTGGTGATTGGGAGATTGCGCCAAACAGCGAAGGATTTAGAGCAGCGGGTGAGAGAACGTACCGCCGATTTAGCTCAAGCCAATGTCGATTTAGAAAAAAGAAACGAACTGATTCGTCAGGTGTTTGGGCGTTACCTAAGCGATCGCATCGTAGCACAATTGTTGGAAAGTCCCGAAGGATTGAAACTCGGCGGCGAGAGACGCAAAATCACCATCTTGACTTCCGATTTAAGAGGATTCACCAGCCTTTCAGAACGAATGCAACCGGAAGAGGTCATTCATATCCTTAACCTCTATCTGGAATACATGGCAGATGTAATTACAAGCTATGAGGGAACCATTGATGAGTTTATGGGGGATGGAATTCTAGTTCTCTTTGGTGCTCCTACCGCTAGACAAGACGATACTGTTAGGGCTGTTGCCTGTGCTTGTGCCATGCAGTTGGCTATGGGCGCTGTCAATGAAAGGATGAAGCAGTTAGGCTTGCCGTCCCTAGAAATGGGTATCGGCATCAATACGGGCGAAGTGGTGGTGGGCAATATCGGCTCCGAGAAACGCACTAAATACGGTATCGTTGGCAGCGAGGTGAACTTAACGTATCGTATCGAATCCTACACCACAGGCGGTCAAATTCTGATTTCAGAAGCCACTTTAAATGATACCAGGTCAGTGGTGAAAATCGGCGGACAAAAGCAAGTTAAACCCAAAGGGGTTAAAGAGTTGATTACCATCTATGAAGTGATTGGAATCGGGGGATTTTACAATCTCTATCTGCCTCCAAAAGCAGAAGAGCTATTTTTGTCTGTTGCTGAAGAAATTCTGCTCCAATACACTATTCTAGATGGGAAGCATGTTAGTGACGCTATTTTTAGAGGACGTTTAGTCAAGCTTTCAGCTAAGGGAGCTGAGATTGAAGCCGAGCATAAGGAAGGTGGTTTTCTCCCTCCCGGACTGAGCAATATCAAGCTTAACTTATTAACGCCGCACGCTCCTACAGAAACCAGCGAAGATATTTATGCCAAGGTTTTAGAAAAATCGGCAGAACAGGGAAATTTCTATATTCATTTTACTTCCCTTCCTCCAGTTATAAAAGAGCGGTTTGACATTCTCTACAAATTGCTCGCTCCCAACGTCTAATACCGAGTTGCATTCAAAGGGAGATGAGGAGATGGGGAGATGGGGAGATGAGGAGATGAGGAGATG
>DNXU01000604.1:0-2017 GCA_003505715.1 Cyanobacteria bacterium UBA8803
AAACAACCAACAACCAACAACCAACAACAAACAACCAACAACCAACAACCAACAACCAACAACCAACAACCAACAACCAACAACAAACAACAAACAACAAACAACCTTTTAAAATTAGCTGCTAAGGTACTAAAAGATCCCCTGTTGATGAGAAAACTGAGCGATCGCGTCTACCATCTGATGCAGGAGGACTTACGCAACCAGCGAGAACGCACTCGGAACTCTAGGGGGTTCTTCTAATGGCCGACAATGGTAATATTACTCACGAACTTAACTACGTTACAGCCAATCGCTTTTATGTCGAAATCGAGAGTCAGATCACGGCATCATTCAGCGAATGTTCTGGTTTAGGTGTCCAGATTGATAAAGAAGTTTACCTGGAAGGAGGTGTTAACGAACAGCAGCGTATTTTTCTCAAGCAAGCTAAATTCGACGATGTCACTCTCAAGCGCGGGATTACTGAAGATTTAGTCTTCTGGGATTGGATCAATAAAACACTCCAACCGGGGAAAAAAGAACGCCGCAACGTCAACATTCTGCTATTCAATCAGTCCGGGGAAACGATGCAATGTTGGACGTTAATTGGTGCTGTTCCGGTAGGTTGGAAAACACCACCCCTGCAAGCTAACTCTAGTACTGTTGCTATTGAAGAGTTGACCCTAGCTTATGAAGGGTTGAATGTAGTAGCCAAATCAGGCGGTGGCGGTGCCAGCACCAAGGTGCAACGGGATGGATCGGGATACTTCCCCAGTAATTAGGGCATTATTAGCCATAATAAAACCTGTTGCAGGGCGGGTTTCGACTTCGCTCAACCCTCGGTTTTGATGACATCAGCATCCCTCCCTAAGCCGATACTTTGAACTGAAGTTGTTGCAACTCCTGGGGCTGCATGGCACCCTTTTCGGTAATAATTGCCGTAATTAACTCAGCCGGGGTGACATCGAAGGCTGGATTATAAAACTCTATTCCAGGTGGACATATCACCGTTTCACCGATTTGATAGATTTCCGAAGGGTGACGCTCTTCGATCGGAATTTCGCTGCCGTTGGGTAATTCAAAATCAATTGTTGAAAGGGGTGCAGCGACGAAGAATGGAACGTTGTGAGCTTTGGCAACCAAGGCTAAACTGTAGGTGCCAATCTTGTTAGCAGTGTCTCCATTGGCAGCAATCCTGTCAGCACCAACGACCACCGCATCAATCAACCCTTGTTTCATACAATGGGCAGCCATATTATCGGTGATGAGCGTAACAGGTATCCGATCTTGGACGCATTCCCACGCAGTTAGCTTCGCACCTTGCAAGCGAGGACGGGTTTCGGAAGCGTAAACTCTTGCCAGTCGCCCTGTTCGCCATGCCGAACGCACAACCCCCAAGGCAGTGCCATACCCAGCAGTTGCTAGCGCTCCAGTATTACAGTAGGTGAGAAGGCACAATTTAGCGGGGTTGGCTGGTAATACTTCTAAACCGCGATCGCCTATCATCTGGCAAGTTTGGAGATCTTCGAGTTGAATAGCCTGAGCCGTTTCCAGTAATGATGCCTTGAGCTGTTCTACTGAACCGAGGGTTTCATGGGCAGTTTTGAGCATCCGAGAGATCGCCCAAAACAAATTTACTGCCGTGGGACGAGTCTGCCGCAATAGCTGAGCTACTTCTAATAATTGATTTAAGAAGATATCGCGATCGGTTGTCTGAGTCTCTCGCGCCCCCAAGTACATTCCATAGGCGGCAGCTACGCCAATTGCAGGTGCGCCTCGGACGATCATAGTTTTAATCGCCCGTGCCATATCCTCACAGCACTTAATTTCCACCACCGCATACTCATTGGGTAACCGGGTTTGGTCAATCAGTAGCACGCGGTCATTGTGCCAAACAATCGGATAAACCTGGGTTGTGGGAGAAGCCATAGCAGTTATTTTTAATACAAGTCAATCATATTTTGAACTCAGCACTTCGACAAGTTCTGGCATTTTTGCAGCAGCTGTGCCTGCAATTACAGTAATTGGTAATTGGTAATTG
>DNXU01000604.1:2229-11626 GCA_003505715.1 Cyanobacteria bacterium UBA8803
CCTCACTCCCTCACTCCCTCACCCCCTCACCCCCTCACCCCCCCAGCTCCGCAAATTTCTCTATCGAGAATAAATCCGCCCTGGGGGTTGGGGGCGCTGGGGCTAATTGGCAGATTTGGCGTAAGTCCGATTAGGGCTAAAGGTTTTCCGAATTCGTTCTGCCATTTGAGAAGGAGTCAGGCCGAGGTCAGCTTTTGATTCCTCTGGTTTGGCATGATCGACTAACTGATCGGGAATACCTATGCGCATCACGGGCACGACCACATCATGATCTAGCAGTGCTTCGGCGACAGCTGAGCCAAAGCCGCCCATTAAGCAGCCTTCTTCTAATGTCACCACACGACCAATGCGCTGTGCCAAGGGCAAAATTAATTCCGTATCCAACGGCTTGACAAAACGAGCATTAATCACTGTGGCTTCAATCCCGTGTTCACTGAGAATCTCAGCAACCTGCATAGCGGGATAAACCATTGTGCCATAACCCACTAATAAGAGATCGTCGCCGTTACGCAAGATTTCCCCTTTACCCATAGGTAGGGGTTCCCAGCCTTCCTCCATCAAGGGGACACCGTAGCCATTACCACGCGGGAAGCGCATGGCAATTGGCCCATCAGTGTAGTTTACTCCCGTAACCACCATCCGTTGCAGTTCGGCTTCGTCTTTAGGTGCCATGATGACCATATTGGGAACGCAGCGCAGGTAGGCGATATCATACATTCCCTGGTGGGTGGGACCGTCGGCACCAACAATTCCAGCCCGATCCATGCAGAAGAAAACGGGCAGGTTTTGAATGCAAACGTCGTGAATAATTTGGTCGTAGGCGCGTTGCAGGAAGGTGGAGTAAATGGCGGCAACGGGACGCATCCCTTCGCAAGCTAAACCAGCTGCTAGAGTAACGGCGTGTTGTTCGGCAATACCCACGTCGATATACTGTTTCGGCAGTTTGGCTTGGAGTTTGTCCAACCCCGTACCTGTTGCCATGGCTGCGGTGATACCGATAATTTTGGGATTGTTCTCAGCTAATTTAACTAGGGTATGCGCAAATACTTTGGAGTAACTGGGGGGTTTAGGTTTGCTGGAAGGGATAGCTTTGCCCGTGGAGAGATCGAAAGGACTTTGAGCATGGTAGCCGACTTGGTCTTCTTCGGCGATCGCATACCCTTTACCTTTAGTTGTGACCACATGGACTAGGACTGGTCCTTCATAAGTGTGGGCGGATTTAAAGGTGGCAATCAGGTCTTCTAAATTGTGACCATCCACTGGCCCCATATAGGTAAAGCCTAATTCTTCAAAAACTGCCCCTACCTTCGGCACGGCTAGACGCTTCATGCCATCCTTAACTCGTTGCAATTCTGGCGTTAAAGAGTCGCCAAAAAAGGGCAGATGTTTAAACTGCTCTTCCAAGTTATCAGCCAGAAACTGCATGGGCGCACTCAGACGCACTTTGTTAAGAGAACGGGAAATTGCCCCCACGTTAGGGGAAATTGACATTTCATTATCGTTGAGTACTACCAGCAGCTTGGTATGAGGCAAATGTCCGGCATGGTTAATGGCTTCCAACGCCATACCGCCAGTCAGCGCCCCATCACCAATAATCGCCACTACTTTGAAGTTTTCCCCCTTGAGGTCTCGCGCCAAAGCCATCCCTAACCCAGCTGAGATACTGGTGGATGCGTGACCTGCACCGAAGTGATCGAACTTATTCTCACAGCGTTTCAGGTAACCAGCCACACCATCTTTTTGCCGCAGCGTCTGGAATTGGTTGTAGCGTCCCGTAACCATTTTATGGGGATAAGCTTGGTGGCCAACATCCCAAATCACCTTATCACGGTCGAGGTCGAGAGTTTGATACAACCCTAAAGTCAGTTCTACAACACCTAATCCAGGCCCCAGGTGACCGCCACTCTTGGCAACAGTTTGAAGATGCTTTTCCCGAATTTGACGGGCAATTTCTTCAAGTTGGCGAATGGACAGGCCGTGCAGCTGGTTCGGGTGGGTTATTTCACTTATATGCATACCTGCGTATTCTTTGAATTGCTCCTGAATTTTATCTGTCGTTTTCACAATCTTAATAAGACTGCTCTCCCCACCCAACCCGCTCCTTCGCTGGAGTGAAGGAGATTGTGGCTGGGGATTCCTGGATTCAATACCAAGTACTGGCAGTCCCAAGCATAATAGACTGAGAGCTGTAGGGTGAATTTCAATTCAACGACAACTCCCAACAGGGAAAGCTATACAGTCGAGCGGAAAGCGTTTTAACAACCAGAGCGATCCTACTATTTTTTATGAACCTTTGGGTTAAGGATCGGGGATTAGCCATCAAAATAGGATTTGGAGCTTGTTGCGTTCTTCTGCTGATGTGGTAACAAGAAAGCTGGAAAGCGAGAGGCGTGTGGGGTGTGGGGTGTTGTTAAATTTTCCCTACAACCTAAACCCTAAACCCTATCTCCTTTTTAAAGGTTGGGGTAATCTATCGCTTAGAGCAAGAGCAATCCTGACAGCGCGATCCGGCCAAAGTGTTTTAGCAGCTCACTCATGAGCTAGCAACTGAGTAACTAGGAGATAGGATACTGCTGGAGTGCAGTGCAGGCAAGATGTTCAGGATATATTTCTCTCAGCAAAAACTTTCAAGGAGGCTCTGACTTTGCCAGTAAAAGTTTTGGTAGTTGAAGATGAACTTATTGTTGCCAGAACAATTGCTACCCAGCTCCAACAACTGGGATATACCGTTACAGCAACAGCGTCTACTGCTGCCAAAGCCATTACTAAGGCTGTGGAAACTCAGCCAGATTTGGTGCTGATGGACATTTGCCTCAAAGGCGAGATGGATGGCATTGTCGCTGCTGCCGAAATCCGCCAGCAGTTAAATATTCCTGTGGTTTACCTAACTGCTTATGCAGATAAGGACACCCTGCAACAAGCAAAGATCGCTCAACCCTTTGGTTATATCGTTAAACCCTTCCAAGAAAACGAGTTGCGGGTTGCGATTGAAATCGCCCTGTATAGACACGAGATGGAGCGAGCATTACAAGAAAGCCAAGAACAGTTAGCTACCATCTTGCGGTCGATGAAAGATGGTGTGATTGTAACAGATCGGCAAGGAACTGTAACCTTCATAAATCTAGCTGCCAAAGCGCTAACAGGGTGGCCTCAGGAAGAGGCGATCGGCCAACAAGTTGAGTCAATTTTACCGATGGTGGATGAAGCCACCGAGATGCCTGTGACACATCCCGTTCGGCAAGTCCTCCAAACTGAGGAGGCTGTGGATTTGGGGGATGGCAGATTGCTGATTACCAAGAATGGCAGATCGGTTCCCATCGGTTATAAGGTGTCCGTCCTGAGACAGGCATCTGGGGTGGTTGAGGGAGCAGTTGCCGTTTTTTGGGATATTAGCGATCGCCGCCAGACCGAACAATTAACCAGAAATTTGCAAAAAGAACGAGAAATCAGCAGTTTCCGCTCGCAGTTTATCTCTACGGTTTCTCACGAATTCCGTAACCCCCTGAGCGCTATCTTAATTGCCGCTCAGTTGCTACAGCGCTACCAGAATCAGGCCACATCGGAGCAAAAACAGCGCTATTTAGAGCGAATTCAAGCTGCTGTGGAGCGGATGACCGATTTGATGGAAGATCTACTACTGATCGGCCAAGCTGAATCTGGCCGGCTGGAATTCATGCCTACCTCAATCAACCTTGAGCAATTCTGCCGCGATTTAATAGCAGAACTGTCATCGGATGAGGAGAAGTTCCACCGGATTGTTTTCACCAGCCAGGGGAACTGCACGGACGCTGTGATGGATGCAAAACTTCTGCGTTATATCCTCATCAATCTCCTCGCCAATGCTCTTAAGTATTCCCCTGGGGGTGAAACGGTACAGTTAGATCTAGGCTGCAATGCTGACGAGCGGGTAGCGATCTTTTGCATCCAAGATCGGGGTATTGGAATTCCTCAAGAAGACCAAGTCCAACTATTCCAGTCCTTTTATCGAGCCAAAAATGTCGGCAAAATTCCTGGCACTGGTTTGGGGTTAGCGATCGTAAAAGCCTGTGTAGATCGACATCAAGGTCAGATTAGCGTTACCAGTAACTTAGGAGTAGGCACTGCGTTTACGGTAACATTGCCCTTAGATGGAGAGAAAATAGACAGCTCTTGAATTCCCTATTCCCTATTCGATTTGAAAATTCGGTTATCCAACTTGCGAGCAACCTCCCCTACTCCGATTAAAGGCTCCTCTTGATCAAGGTACATCACCGTTGTGAAAGCAACCACATCATTTCGACGAAAGGTGGCCATGTCAAAGCGCATTGGTTGTCGTCGCATTTCAATGCCTAGAGTAAACCCAGTGGAAGTATCCGCTAAATTATTCAGTTGGGGGAGGGGTTTGTAATCCAGCACTTTGACCGAGCCGAGCGATCTCATACCTTGCAGTTTCTGCTGGAGTTCGCTGACGAGTAGCTGTTGGGTTTCCGGTTGCTGCAACTGTTGCAACCCCACGTCAAACATGGTGCGATCGGATTCGTTAGGCAACACGCTGGTGAATCCCATAACCACTTGGAAGCTTTCGGGATTGACGAATGCGAACAAGTTATCGGGATTCAGGTTAACTTGGCTGAATTGTTGTCTGAACAGTTGAAACTGAGAAGCCAGTGAGGCAGTTAATTCCGGTGGTAGTTCTTGGAACCCTGAAGGTAGATCCTCCAGCGTCAGCTTGAAATTTGTGGCGGGGGTGGGTGTTTGGGCAACAATTGGAGGAGATGCGTTGAGGTTGGTGGCGGTTTGTGTTGTAGACATTGCAGCAGTAGCAGGCGCAGCGCACCACAGGATACTCGCCAGCAGGCATAAACTCAAAGGGATGATCTTGGCCATTTCAACGAACCTTAAGGAGGTTGAGGGTTACTTAACCCACGATAGTTCTTACCGCTCTTGAGTTCCCACCGTCCCAGTTAATAATGCCGCTAAATGTCCGTAAAACAGCTAATCTAATAGCTGGTAATGGGTAATGGGTGATTGGTGATTGGTAATCGGCGATAAATTGCTGCCAATCACCCATCACCCATCACCCATTACCCATTCCCTGTTTGCGTGAGATTGTTCAAAGTGCCAAAGGTGCCAGTTATAAAGTTACGAAAGCGACATGCGATCGCCTGTATCGTATTTTGGTTATTAGCCTTGATTTTGGTCTTGAACCGACACTACAGCTTCTATTCATCCTACGACCAAGGCATTTTCAATCAGGTTTTCTGGAACAGTCTTCACGGTCGGTTCTTGGAAAGCTCCCTTTCGTCCCAACTTTCTACCAACGTCGTTCACCAGGGGGAAGTGCCAACGGTGTATTACCATCGTTTGGGGCAGCATTTTACCCCAGCTTTGTTACTCTGGCTACCGTTATATGCCCTGTTCCCCTCACCTGCAACTCTGAGTGTTTTACAAGTTACCCTAGTCGCAGCAGCAGGTTTAGTACTGTACGTCTTGGCTCGACAATACCTCGCGCCACCCTTAGCTGGAACTATTGCCGTTAGTTTTTACGGTGCTAATGCCATTGTTGGCCCGACGTTATCCAACTTCCACGATATCTCTCAGATTCCTTTATTTATGTTTGGGCTGCTGCTAGCCATGGAAAAGCGCTGGTGGTGGTTATTCTGGGTGCTGGCTGTTTTGATTCTGGCCGTGCGAGAAGATGCAGGTGTAGGGTTATTTGGCGTGGGAGTCTACATGGTTCTCAGCAAGCGGTATCCTCGCGCTGGTCTGGCAGTTTGTACTATCAGTTTTGGTTATATCCTCCTTTTAACAAATCTGATTATGCCCCTGTTTTCTGAGGATATTTCCCAACGGTTTATGATGGAACGGTTTGGTCAGTACGCCCAGGGCGATGAGGCATCTACCCTGGAAATTATTTGGGGCATGGTTAGTAATCCGTGGCGTTTAGTGGTAGAACTCGTTTCACCCCCCGGTCGCACGATGAGTTATTTATTAGGCCAATGGTTACCTTTGGCCTTTGTCCCAGCAGTTGCACCTGCCTCTTGGATCGTAGGAGGATTTCCTCTTTTGAAACTATTTTTGGGCAAGGGACAATCAGTACTAGCGATTAATATTCGCTATGCTATGACCGTGGTGCCGGGACTATTTTATGGGGCAATTCTCTGGTGGTCGGGACATGCAGAATGGTTTAAGAAAGCTTGGTTTCGCCGCTTTTGGATTTTGTGCATCTGTCTGACGCTGTTTTTCTCCTTCACCTCTAGCAGTTCAGCTTTAAATCGAGCCTTTTATTTCCTATTACCAGATTCCTTTGACCCTTGGGTACATATTTCCCTGCCCCGACAGTGGCATCATGTTACTCAGCTGCGCCCCTTAGTAGCGCAAATTCCACCCGACGCCAGCGTATCGGCGACGACTTATATCATCCCTCATTTGTCCAACCGTCGCGCTATTATCCGATTGCCTGCTTTACAGTTCCGCAATGATGAACAGCAAGTGATGAAAGTAGATTATGCCATTGCTGACCTGTGGCAGTTGCAGCAGTATCAAGTGGCATTCAAACCAGAGCGTAACGACTTACAGGCTATTGTGGCAGGGATTCAGCAAATGACTGATGAGGAATATGGTATTATTGGCTTTCAGGATGGAGTGATTTTGCTGCAAAAAGGTGTTACTTCTAAGCCGGAAGCTGCTGCGGCCTGGTCGGTATTTCTCAAGGGAGCATAGCCGAAGGGTAGTTGCGTAAGTTCTGATCCCAAATTCGCTGCCATTACTCCCCTTTTTAATAAACCACAAAGACACAAAGGACACGAAGAAGAAGAGGAAGAATATCAGAGGGGTTATCGAGCTGGATTTGGTATGATGTAATTTCACAGCGCTGCGACGAGAATCCTGATCAAGGGTTCTAGATCGTTTGGTACCCGATAGAGGGTCAATTCTTGCGTTACTAATTGCCGCTGACGATGTAGAACACCAAACTGCCAAATCGTACCAGTCGAAACTGCTCCGACTATTGCTGGCTGTTGCTGTGCCAAGGGCGATTTTTCCCACTGGTCGAGGGCGATGAGTTCAACTGCCATCTGAGTGAAGCTATTGGTTAAATCCTCATGCTTAGCCTCAACTACTAACAGATTGGTCTTTGTTCTAAGCAAATAATCCAATTCTCCTTGCAGCTGATTGCTTACTTTGAGTGCATATTCAATCCGCAACTGCGCTTGTGTGTAGTGAATTAAATCTGACATCAGCGGTGCAATCAACATCTCGCGACGGGATTGCTCATTGGTAAGATCGATATAAGGTAATACTTCTTCGATCCGCGATCGCAGCTCCTGTAAGCGATCTAACTCACCCTGATATTGAGGTAAATCGATTAAGGTACGTTCCAGTGCATAGCCATATTCCGCCAGCAGTTCATCAGTTGGAGCTTTCAGTTTAGCAATTTCGCTGAAAGTGTATGTGCGGTTGGGGTCAAGCAGAGGCATAATATCGTGTCCGGTAGCATTGGACTTGTATGAACACCCTTGGTAGTAACCACTTTAGTGGTTGGCAATACAGCGATAAAGTTTGTACTTGTATTCCCCAGCCGAGGAGCGATATTGCCGATCGGGAAAACAATTCTGAGCTTCCAGATCTACTTTAGTTCTAAAGTCCACTAACCACAGATCTAACGGTCGGGGCAGTTCGCTTAAATTTTCTTGAAACACCTCGATCGCAGCTTGATAGCTTTTTGTCTTTGAATCTCGATGAGCCAGGAAAAATTTAGGAGCGTTGGTTTCCCCATCCTGAGATTGTGACAAGCGTTTAAATTCCCAAGCTAATCCCATCATTCTTCCTGTTTGTCCGTGGTGTTTGTGAGTTGTGGCAATTAGCACTGGAGCTTGAGAAGCTTTCTGGATAATGGGAACTAGGAGATCGGGACGGTGGTTTTGTAAGTAACCTAAATTCCAAATAACTGTTAGCGATCCTAGCAATCCCATCAGCCCAAGGCTAATAACTACTAACTGGGATTTAGGAAGAGCGACTAGGGAGGGATAAAGATGTTGATTTTTTGTTGGTAATAATTCTTTGTGAGAGAATATTTGAGACATTTGTAAAGATATTCTGCCCTGCTCTGCCTGAGGACAATGTTCTGAACTCCACCTCTGTGCCAGTATTGCCCCTAACAGGACAATAACCGCAGGAAAGTACACGAATTGAAAACGTGCCCCTAGAGTTAAATCCATACCTAGACCGTAGGTGAAAGCAAAGCATAACCCGATCGCCCCCAAAATATATCCCCCTAAAACTTGGGTCGGTAAACGGGTATCCGCATGTTGTTGCAAGTGTTTAAAGCCTTGCACTAGATTTGGCCATGCCCAAAGTACAACTATGAAAGTGACTAGACCCGAAAAAATGGCAATCCCCATCGGGAGGAGCGTGACAGCTGAAGGGAGCAACAGTACCATGCTTAAGATCCACAACAATACTCTCCCTAAGGGTTCCAGCCATTCTACCGTAGGATTACCATCGTAAATCCAGCTAGTCGGTTCGCTGCCTTGGATACTTTGGAAAGCAGGTAACCAAACTAAGCAACCGATCAACGTACCTGCGGCTGCTGCATAGATAGGCCGCCAATAGGGTTGCCCTAAAGCATTACTTTTTTGCAACCTTTGCCGCCAAGCTTGCCCCAACAAAACAAAAGCTTGGGCAGAGAGAGTGAGTGTAAAGAAATAATGGGTTGCTATCCCCAAACTGTTCGCACCAACCCAGATTAATCCTATCCCCATGGGCAAGGGTTTTTGCTCCTCAATAGACCGAGCAGCAATTACCAGGCAACACAGGGAAGCAATCACTAACAAAATTGCCAGGGTATAGTGACGGGCATCTTGGGCTAAATAAACACCATAGGGCGAAACAGCCATTATTGCCGCTGCCACCTGACCGACTAACCGCGAACGAAAGGCCAAATACCCCAGGCCAAACATGGCCGGAATTGAGGCAACTCCTAACAAAGCCGGGAGCGATCGCGCAGCCCAGATCGCAGCTAGCCCGCCTTCTGTGGGAAACAGTTTCATCCAGAGGTGAGCGAGAACGAAATACACTGGAGGATGGGTACTCTCTTGCATTAAGCGATCGATAACCATACCAATTCCAGCGTTAGGAGGCGGTTGTAATGGTTGTAGCAGAACCTCTGCCCCAATTATCCCATCAAGAGATACGCTGCGAAAACTGTTGCCCAAGCTAAACACAATCGTGGCACATTCATCAGTCCAAGGGGGTAGAGCAGTAAGGCGACCGAAGCGCAGTATCATACCAATCCCCAACCAGACCAAGAGTAGCCACAATTGAAACCACCTGCTTTCGGAGAACTTTTTGAAGCGATGCCAACTAGATAGATAAGACGCAAACATGGCCTAACCTTTCTCCCTCATCCCTCATCCCT
>DNXU01000605.1:0-7333 GCA_003505715.1 Cyanobacteria bacterium UBA8803
TCACCCATCACCCATTCCCCATTACCCATCACCCATCAGCCATCACCCATCACCCATCACCCATCACACATCACCCATCACCCATCACCCATAACCCATCACCCATCACCCCTCACCCCTCACCCCTCACCCCTCACCCAGATTAGAACAATCAATGCTTAAGCGAGGGCAGTACTTCATTATAGGGCACTGAGCCAACAATTGCATAAGTCACTTGCTCAGAAAACCGCTGATTCCTTTTCATCAGCCAGACCAGCATATTGTTCATAAATGAGTATTTTCTGAAAGATTTTATCCGTAAAGCAGCGCGGATATCCTCCTCGAAACAGGTTTCGTAAAGATGTTGCCAATTCTCAGCTACCTGGTCTGGTCGGGTACTCATATTGATAGCCTGGGTAACATGTAAACCACTGAGAATGGCATTGGCAATTCCCTCCCCAGTTAGAGGGTCTGTTAAATTAGCAGCGTCACCAATTTTCAATACTTTTCCATAGCTAACTCTGTTTCCCTTTAGAGCAGTTGCTAGAGGGTATGCTTTGGGTTTATGCTTACTAACAATTTTGGTTAATAGTTCCTGTGTTTGCTGGTTGCGGTGAACGAATTGGTCAAAGATTTTAATAATATTTGCGTTCATTTTTTGGTATTCATTTAGCCATATACCAACTCCAACATTGAGTTTTAATAATCCAGCTTTTATATCCGCTGGAAATATCCAACCGTATCCGTGAATTCCCAAAGATCGATCAAAGTAAATTTGAGCCAAAGAAAGGTAGGCTTCAGGGAAGTCTTCTGACTTGACTATCCAGTAAGCTCTAATCGCGATCGCATTGGCCTCACCTGTATAGACCCCGCGTGCATCTATAATAAAATCAAAATCGCTGTACAGTTCCTGATGGTAGCGGTCGATATTAGCAATCCTTTGGGTACGACCAATGCACCCTGCATTGATAGCTCTCTCATAGAGTAGGTTGTCAAAGAAAAACCTAGGGATGCAATATCCTTCAAGTGGAGTAGTCTGCATATGGTAATTTCCATTAGAAACTCCCAACACAAGACCATTGATAGGTGTAAATTCTGATACCCTTGCTTTGATATCCTGCGGATAGATACCCATTGTGGATAATGCCTGGACTGACTGAAGACTAACTCCATCTCCGCAAATTTTCTCTCTGGGAAAGCTCTCTTTGTCTATGAGAGTCACTTGATGCCCACTTTTTGCAAGATGGTATCCTGCTGAGCATCCTGCCGGACCTGCTCCAATTACAGCGATTTTGGACATAACTACATTCTCAGCTCTGATTGTTTAAACCGATGCGATCGCAATACCAGCACTTAGCAGTAGTGCAAACGAGCCATCACGAGACGATTTAAAAAGAAAAAGAGCGTTGAACCACCACCTACACTTATAAGTTGCCTCGCGATTCCTTGCACTTCCTTTTGCTTTCTCACTTTATCATCTGCTAGATAAATGCCTAACAAGGCATGATTGATCATCTGATGAAAATTTCTATGAGGTAATTGAGCCACGTTTTCCTTAGCCTTATTAATAAAGTGTATAAACCGCTCTTTCATTTCATTTTTATTCTTATAGTAAGAACAAAAATTTAGATCGCCACCGAGGCGATCTTCCTCTTGATCGATCAGGTAATCCAGTAAAATATGTAATCCCTGTACCCATGGGAAATAACCATTTTTTACTTGCTGAACTAAGGCTTCCGAACAATCTTCATGGCAAGCATAGGCGATAATACAGAAGATACCAAGGGTCGAGCCAGCACAAGCAGAAAAGTCATACCAGCTCATCTCAGGAAGGTTATCCTGATGAGATTTAAACCAAGCTTTTAGCCGGGGAATGCGTTCTTCAACTTGCACATGCTTATGGACTTGTAAATCGCAATAATAATTTGCTAATTCATGAAGAGCCGAAGATATTTTTGGATAAGCTGGCAGCTGAGCCAACACAGTTTGACAAGTTTTAACCAGTTTTCTTAAATAGCCTCCATCCTCTTGCTCCTTGCGAAAACGATAATAATTGCTGCATTCTGCTCCTGGAGTTAAGGCATGAAAGATGGAGTCATGAAGACTCCGAAAATCCTTGGGATCGAGGGAAGTACTTCGGTCACACAAATTATCTAAATAATCGCTAATTGTTTGATAAGCAACAATAAAACGAATTATTTCATTCCTGTAACTTTTAGCCAATAATCCGTAGATAGCGCCTCCTGCACAGTGAAATGTTTTTGTTTCGATACTCATGAATGCTTGTTTGCGAAGTTCTGGATTAGGGATTTGATTTGCTTGTTCTTTCCATTCGCCTAAATAGCAATGAACAGCTGGCAACACATTACGGTAAATTCCTGACATCAACGTCCAGGGGCTAGTTGGAATTTTACAGTTTTTGCTACCATAGTTGGGATTATAGTCACCCAATTTAATCAGAGCCATGGTACTATTTCCCAAATAATTTTTGTAATTAATGGCGGAGAATTATATCGCCTAGATGCTGAGTTAATTATTTACAGCTATTGAATTCTAATAGATTGTAAATGCACCCGCATCTGCCCAAGGACTTAATAATAGTTAAGCGTGATGGTATAAATGGATAATGGGTAATGACTAATGGTATAACAAGCTCATTTTTACCAATTACCAATTACCAATTTGATGAGCAGGTAATCTCAATCTGAAGGAAGCACCGCGTTGGGAACCCACAGTAGTGTCTCCTGAGGAGAAGCGATTTTCCCCCCAGATTCTACCACCGTGGGCTTCAATAATCTGTCGGGTTAAGTATAGCCCTAGCCCCGACCCCATCGACTGGCGATCGCTATGTCCCTGGTAAAATCGCTCAAACAAGCGAGGGAGTTCATCTGGTGTAATCCCCCGTCCATTATCAAGAATCTTCACGAGTTGGTAGGTAGAGTCAGACTCGAAGACAACCTCCACTTTGCCACCACGGGGGCAATTATTAATCCCATTTGTCAACAAGTTGTTAAAGACTCGCCTTAACTGTAGCCCATCCCCATTTACCCATAGAGAGTGGTAATCTGACTCTCTATAACTCAGACGAACATCTACCTGGCGTTTTGAGGCTAACTCCGATACTGTAGCGATCGCCTCTTCAGCTAGAGTTACCAGTTCGACAGGGGCCAGTTTTAACCTCACTCCCTCCGTATCGTTGCGATAGACATCCAACAGCGTCTCGATTAACCCAAGGGAGTTTTCATGACTCCGAACGATTGTTGAGAAGACTTTTTGCTGTGCTGCTGTGACTGCACCGTATTTTTCCTGCTGCAAAGATTTCAATGCCTCAATCGCTCCCAGCAGTGGTGTTTTAAGGTCGTGAGTTAACGTTGACACAAAATCCTCTCTAGCACTAGCTAACTGCTGTTGTGCCTGTAGCTGTGCCTTCTGTCGGGCGAGTGCTTCTTCATGATACAAATTGCGTTCGCTCAGCCAACCTGTGACTATGAGTGCCATCGCCATCAGCAAGCGGTTCATCACTGTTGCGAAGTTATACCACTCTAGGTTAGGGATAAACAAATTTAGAAGGGTTAAGCCTGTTGCCATTACTGTAGCCTGAACTGTCGCCGAGCGACCAAGGCGAGAAGACAACAAAATCGGTACGGTATAGAGGAAACCTAAGGCGTAGGGCGGTGGAGTCGAAAAATCTAAGATGAGAATGATTGTAAATAATCCAACAATGAGCCAGCGCGTGTGCGACTGCTGCTCAGCAAGCCAACGTGTTTTTAAAATTGCTATTAATCGGCGTAACATTTCCAGTAGTTCTAGTTTAAAGTAATATCGGCACAATAAAACTAGATTAACTTCTACCTTAAGCCAGAAATAACTGTTTATTTATGATTTATATCGAAAGATATAAATAGCCAGTAAACTTATTGATAAACATTCTATTGAATGGTCTGTATTAATGCGTTTAAACCTTTATTAAACACCAAAATATATCTTGATTTTCAAAGAAGAGTCAATAAGAATTGAACTATTGATTCTTCCAGGAGACATTCATGAATAACCACAATCCAAAGCTACCAAAACCAACTGGGTTAGCCAGTGCTATCTGGGGAAGCTTGCTCATCAGTTTACCTGCAATTCCTTTAGCAGCATTCGCAACACCTGTTTCCAAGCTCAACCCTTGCCCTGGAATTTACTACGAAGAACCTTTCAACAGCACGCGCCTATCTCCTCAAGGATGTCCCCCTAACGCGGCTGCACAGCGTCTTCAAACAGGTGGGATTCCTGTGATTCGCGATCGGACACCGAACCGAGATCGGGAAGTTTTCAGCGAACCGTTAACTCCCACCCCCCCTCCAATTGGTGTTATTCAACCCCCTCTACCAGAGACTCGCAGTAACCCGATCGCTCTGGTTACACCTATAGATGGAAAGGTGGATGTAAAACTCAAAAATAACACTAATGCAATTGTTTCCTACGAGGCAATTGGGCATACTCAACGCCGATTTCTAGCAGCTGGAGAAGAAATTGTCCTGCAAGAGCTGCCAACCCCTGTAACTATCACGGCAGTTCGTCAGGATAAAGGGCTACTGGATGTAGCCCCAAGATCTGCTTCCCAGCCAGGGATGTTAGAGATTTCCTTAGATGAATCAGGAAATTTAGACGATAACCTGGGCGCACTGAGAATTCAAAAAGATGGCCAAGTATTTTTGAACTAGTGCTGTGAAGGCTCCAAGGCTTCAAGGCAGGAGGTAGGAGGCTGAAGGCTGAAGGGAATAAAGCTTTTAGAGTAGTAAGGTTTTTAGCCTTTTTAAAGGGTGAATTATTTCCGCTGCACTGTACTTGTAAAAGTGCAGATTCTGTCTCAATAGTACCAATGAATAAATAGTTTAAGGAGATTTTCTCAATGAGGAATAAACTTAGTAAACTTCAAACTACAAGTTCTCCAGGTGTCGGTCTTGGTGACTTCCATCAAGCATTCTGGCACCCCAAGGTTGCAGCGATTACGTTGACGTTTCTGGCTACAATCTTAGGCGCTTGCAGTGTCAATAATCCCGAACAAGTGGGTGGCCCTACAGCTAGGACTAATGTCACTACTGAGGAAGTTGCCGAGCGGACGAATGCTCTGATTGGTCAGACTGTAACAGTAAGAAATGAAGTTGACAAAAAAGTTGGTGCCCATTCCTTTACAATCGGTGATGAAAAGCTTTTCGGTACGGAAAAAATTCTGGTTATTAATGCTTCAGGAGAGCCTGCGACCCTTCCTGATGACATAGAACTGCAAGTAACAGGTAAGGTAGCCAAACTGGTAGTTGCTGATTTGGAGAGAGAGTTTAATTTGGACTTGGAGCCAGAGCTAGAGGCAGAATACAGAGACAGACCAGTAATCATTGCTCAATCAATTGCTCTAGCACCCAAACCGGGTGAAGTGACTAAAAATCCTAGCGCCTACTATAACAAGGTCATTGCTGTACAAGCTGAAGTCGAAAACATTATTAGTCCGATTTCGTTTACCCTCGACGAGGATAAATTGACTAGCACTCAAGATTTGCTGGTATTAAATAGAACCACATATCCAGCTATCAATGATGGCCAGGAGGTGGTTGTAACGGGTGTACTCCGACCATTTGTTGTCGCCGATATTGAGAGGGACTACGATTTAAACTGGGATTTGACTTTGCAAAGACAACTAGAAGCAGAATATAGGCAGAAGCCTGTACTTATTGCCCAAAATGTATACCAATCTGCGCAAGATTAAACTTTTGTGATTCAAAGAGTGAGGGGGAGCAAATTGCTTCCTTTTTCCTAATCTTAAGAATTACGATAGTTTCTCACAATTCATTTAGGCTGGCGATATCTCCTTCAGTTATTGGGAGCCATGGGTTCAGGTGGTAGTTAAGAAGTTAAAATTTGCTCTTCCATATTTGTGCTGACAATTCTATCAAATTGCACTTTTTGATACTTTTTAATAAGTTGATTATGACCAAAGCAACCAAACCAGTTTCTAATCGTATTGCTCTAGTCTTCGACTTTGATGACACTCTCGTGCCGGACACCTTTGACAACTTAGTCGAAAGCTGCGGCTTTGATTACAAAGTATTTCGCCAAAAGCGAGTTCAGCCATTAATTGACAACGGCTGGGAGCCGATTCTGGCTAGATTTTACAGCCTAATTGAGGAATCAAAACGGCGCGAGCAGGGCAAAATTACTAAAGATTACCTGGCCAACTTTGGTAAAGAGTTAGCCCCCTTTGATGGCGTGGCTGAAATGTTCGATCACTTGCGCCAAAGTGCTAAAACAATTGTCCCAGATATCGAGGTAGAATTCTACTTAATTACCTGCGGCATGGTAGAAATAGCTCGCCATACCTGTATTGCCCCTGAATTTACAGCCATGTGGGGGTGCGAATTTCATTACAACCAAGAGGGCGAAATTGAGTTCTTGAAACAGCTGGTTAGCCATACGGAGAAGACGCGCTATCTCTTTCACCTTGCTAAGGGTATCAATAACCCAAATCAAGACGGACAGATGTTTGTTTATCGAGATGTCCCCTCAGAAGAACTGCACGTTCCCCTTACCAAAGTTATTTACGTCGGGGATGGAGCCTCGGATATTCCTTGCTTTTCTCTGATGAATGAAGAAAACGGGGTGGCAATTGGTGTTTATAAAGGGAGTACCGTTCAAGATTGGAATCGCGAGGTTCAACTAAGTACCAGTCAGCGCGTGGCTAATCTAGCTGAGGCTGATTATAGAGAAGATTCTGAGCTGATGCGATCGCTAACACTAGCTGTAGAGAGTATGTGTAAACAAATTGCCCTCTCGCAATTGAGCGTTGGCGAATAAAAGTCCTGCTGTAGCGCCTAAATCAATTAGAAAATCTTCTGTTACCTATTCCCTATTTCCTATTTAAAGGAGGTTGCCGATGAATAAACCAATTGGACAAACGCGCTGGGCGATCGCAGAAGGGTATATTCCTGCTTACAGTAACGGGCCAGAACCTCAGTTCACAAGCCATGAAACGGCCTGTTTGCTCAATACTTCAGACCAAGACGCTCATGTTGAAATTATGATTTTCTTTAGCGATAAAGAACCTGTTGGCCCATACCGAGTTACCGTACCAGCACGGCGTACTCTTCATCTCAGATTCAACGACTTAACCGATCCCGAACCGATTCCTCGCGATACAGATTATGCCAGCCTGTTCGAGTCAGACGTGCCGATTGTCGTGCAGCACACCCGTCTTGATTCTCGCCAGTCTGAGAATGCCCTCCTCACCACTATCGCTTATGCCAGCAACCATTAAATGAAGGGAACAGGGCATAGGAAACAAGCAAAAGTTTTCCCAATCACCCATCACCCATCA
>DNXU01000605.1:7415-14900 GCA_003505715.1 Cyanobacteria bacterium UBA8803
ACCCATCACCCATCACCCATCACCAATGAAAAATCTCTGGTACAAAGACGCAATTATCTACTCCCTAGATGTGGAGACTTTTATGGATGCCAACGGTGATGGTATAGGCGATTTTATCGGACTCGCCAAACGCCTAAACCACCTGGCTGGGTTGGGAGTTACTTGCCTGTGGCTATTGCCTTTCTACCCTTCCCCAAACCGAGATAACGGCTACGACGTAATGGACTACTACAACGTTGACCCCCGCTTGGGAACTCTGGGAGACTTTGTGGAGTTCATGCATCAGGCTCGCGATCGCGGTATTCGTGTCATCGTCGATCTGGTGGTAAATCATACCTCAAACCAGCATCCTTGGTTCCAGTCGGCTCGTGCCGATAAAAACTCCAAGTATCGCGACTACTATGTATGGACAGATCATCCCCCCCAAGACGCTCAAGAAAAAGTGGCTTTTCCCGGCGTACAAGAGAGTATCTGGGAGTATGACGAACAAGCTGGCGCGTACTATCTGCACCGATTCTATAAAGAACAGCCAGACTTAAATACTGCCAATCCAGAGGTACGTGAGGAGATTCGCAAAATTATGGGCTTCTGGCTGCAACTTGGGGTATCCGGGTTTCGCATCGACGCTGCTCCATACCTCATAGAACCCCTTGGTATTAAGGACGCTGAGCTTCAGGAACTCCACAATCTGCTCTCAGAAATGCGCGAGTTTGTTTCGGAACGACATGGCGAAGGCATATTGCTAGCAGAAGCAAATGTCCCGCACGAGAAAATCCCCCTCTACTTCGGAGATGGGGACAGGATGCAAATGCTATTCAACTTTTTGTTGAACCAGGATGTGTTCCTTGCACTTGCCAGGGAGCAGGCAGCTCCCATTATTGAGGGATTGAAAAAATTACCGAATATCCCACCTACAGGACAGTGGGTTAACTTTCTGCGCCACCACGACGAACTCACCCTCGATCAGCTTAGCAAGGAGGAACAGAAAGAGATTTTCGCTGCTTTCGCACCCGATGAGAATATGCAAATTTACGGGCATGGCATCCGCCGTCGTCTGCCACCGATGTTAGTAGGAGATCGCCGTCATTTAGAGCTAGCGTATAGTTTACTATTTAGCCTACCTGGTACACCCCTACTGCGCTATGGCGATGAGATTGGTATGGGCGAAGATCTATCCCTTGAAGAGCGCACTAGCGTCCGCACGCCTATGCAGTGGTCAAACACTCAGAATGGCGGCTTCTCCACAGCACCTCCAGAGGCGCTGACATTACCAGTAATTTCAGAAGGAGAGTATGGCTATCAGCAAGTCAATGCCATTACCCAGCAGCGCGACTCTAACTCACTACTTAACTGGATCGAACGGGTAATCCGGATACGCCAGCAATGCCCGGAGTTAGGTCGGGGAGAGTGCTGCATCCTAGAGACAGATGAGCCGAGTGTATTTGCCCACTGTTGCAAATGGGAAGGTAACACTGTAGTTGCCGTGCATAATCTGGCCAAGCAACCTTGTAGCGTCACTCTTAAATCGAAAGACTTCAATCCTCAGTACCTAATTGAGGTGTTTAGAGATCAGCAGTACGAGCCACTTGACGGCAACTCCCTCTCTATTCCATTGGGAGCATACGGATATCGCTGGTTCCGAGCTGACAGTTTGGTTTAGTTAGCTCAACATCTTCATCAGCAACGACTTCATAAGTAAAGGATTTTTTATGGTTAAAATTGCTTATCACGCTTCCCACGAGCAGTTCAAGCCGAGCGCTCTTTTAAAATACGTTCAAATCGCCGAGCAAGCTGGATTCAGTGGTGGCTCATCTTCCGACCACTTCCATCCCTGGAGCGATCGCCAAGGAGAAAGTGGCTTCTCTTGGGCATGGCTCGGTGCAGCTATGCAGGCCACTTCCCTGCCCTTCGGCGTCGTGTGCGCTCCAGGACAACGCTATCATCCAGCCATTGTTGCTCAAGCCGTGGCAACACTAGCAGAAATGTTCCCTCATCGGTTGTGGGTGGCACTGGGCAGCGGTGAGGCACTCAACGAGCGAATTACTGGAGAACATTGGCCTCCTAAGTCTGAAAGGAATGCTCGCCTCAAGGAGTGTGCCGACATTATCCGGGCCTTATGGGCTGGAGAAACAGTTACCCACTACGGACGGGTGCGGGTTGAAGAAGCAAAGCTCTACACTCGACCGGAAGTGCCACCCCTAATGATAGGAGCTGCCGTCACCGCTGAAACAGCCGAGTGGCTGGGGTCTTGGGCAGATGGACTGTACACCATCTCCCGCCCTCCTGAAGAACTTAAAAAGGTGGTAGAAGCATTTTATCGAGGTGGGGGAGAAGGGAAACCGATGTATCTTAAAGTGCAAATCTCCTACGCCCGCAATGAGGCAGAAGCACGACAAGGAGCTTACGAGCAGTGGCGTACCAATATTTTCAAGAGCGTTACCCTAGCGGAACTTTGGACTCCCAAGCAATTTGATGCCGCAGCGCAGTTTGTCAGACCTGAGGATATGGACTGTTCGGTGCGGATATCTCCTGATCCCCAGCAGCACATTGAGTGGTTACAGAAGGATTTAGAACTCGGATTTAGTCAACTAGTCCTGCATAACGTGAACTTAGAACAGGAACAGTTCATTGAGGTTTTCGGCGAGAAAGTGCTGCCAGCGATCGCAAGTTACTGATTCAAGAAAACAATGTTTACTGTTGCAGAGTCGTCGGTATTAAGTCCTGATGTACGACTCTTATCTTTAGTCCTTGCAGTTTGTCTGGCTGTTGTCCATCTATTCTCCGGTAAGCTGCGCTTTCTGGACAAGATTCCTCGCAGCCGCTGGCTTTCTATCGCTAGTGGTGTATCCGTTGCTTATGTTTTTATCCATATCTTGCCCGAACTTAGTAAGGCACAGGAAACAATTCAGGGGATTGTGGGAGACGGACTTGCCTTCCTAGAACACCACGTTTACTTGGTTGCACTCCTAGGTATTGCTGTATTTTATGGGTTAGAGCGGGCTGCCAAGCTGTCGCGCCAGCGCAACCAAAAGGCAGGCAGGGGAGATTCTACGGAAGCTAGAGTTTTCTGGCTGCACATCTGTTCTTTCGCGCTTTACAACGCCCTCATCGGTTACCTACTGCTGCACCGGGAGGAACCCGGCATTCCCAGCCTCTGGTTCTTTTTCTTTGCAATGGCTTTGCACTTTATCGTGAATGACAACGGTTTACGCGAACATCATAAAGAGTCTTATGACAGGATAGGTCGTTGGATATTAGCAGCAGCTATTATTATGGGCTGGGCAATTGGGCAAGGAGGGGAAATTCACCAGGCAGCGATCGCAGTACTCTTTGCCTTTCTAGCCGGAGGAGTCATCCTCAACGTCTTGAAGGAGGAACTCCCAGAAGAGCGTCAAAGCAGATTCTGGGCTTTTAGTCTTGGTGCAGCTATCTATGCCGCGCTACTGGTAAGTCTGTGAATCATAGTTAGGCACAATCCCACATTTTCCTCTACATAATTACCTGCTTGACCAACCAAAAACCAACAACAAATAACCAACAACAATTCAAAAACTAATCACATCCTTCATAGAATTAATCAAACGATCTAATCGGGAGTGAGCTGTCTCTAAGCTGCCTAAAAATTCTGGATGCAAGTCATGGGGAGATGTATCAGCTTCGAGCGTATGCGGCTCTGGGCTGTAGGTGAGCAAACTAACCGTTCCGCGCAATCTATCGGCTAGAAAAAGAGCCAGGGCATGATAGAAATGGGAGGCAAAATCAGCTTCTTGTAACAATTTTGTAGCTAACTCCGACCGCGAAATAGACCACACCAGTGAATCTTCTGCAGCTTTAACCGTCGCTGTTGGGGGTCGAAAGTCTACAAAGGATATTTCTCCCACCACCTCACCGCTAGAAAGTCGAGCAATTTCAGAGTCTCCTAAGGTTTCAGTAGAAACTACCAGGGTGCCATCTAGGATGATGTAAAGTGCGCCGAGGGGTTCCCCTTGCTGGATCAAGACAGTACCAGCTGGAACTCGGCATCGTTTACCCGCAGCGATCAACCAATTGAAGTCGCGATCGCTCAAGACGGCGAGAATATAGAGTGCTTGTTTCATCGATTTTTTAGGTAAATACGGGGTTTACTACTGCTAAGGGGCAATCTCCGCGCTTGCTTAATACTTTTTGATTTTCCCTGGATGTACCAATAAGTTTGACGTTAGCATAGTGAGTCAACCCTTGTGAGGGACACTCTTATGCCCACCCATACCCCAACACGCTCTCACCAGCCTATCAGCGGTTTGTACGTCCAAGTCGGCGCACAAGAGCTAGTCTTCCCCCTCAAACATACCGAAGTTCAGGCAAAAATTGCTGGCAATGTGTCGCGAGTGGAGGTCACGCAGACTTTTGAGAATCCCTTCACTGCACCCTTAGAAGCTGTCTATGTTTTTCCTTTGCCCGATGAAGCCGCCGTTGATGAGATGGAAATTAAAATTGGCGATCGCATCATCAAGGGTACGATCAAGAAACGAGAAGAAGCCCAAGCCATCTACGAACAAGCGAAGAGCGAAGGACGAACTGCCGGACTACTACAGCAAGAACGAGATAATGTTTTTACCCAATCCCTAGCTAACATCCAACCGGGAGAAGCTATTGATGTTACCATCCGCTACACGGATAGCCTGAAATTTGAGGGGGGAGATTATGAATTTGTCTTCCCCATGGTTACAGGGCCGCGCTTCATTCCTGGTATCCCCATCGATAGTAGTGGAGACACCGATCGCGTTCCCGATGCCTCTCGCATTACTCCCCCAGTTATGCCGCCAGCGACGCGATCCGGGCATGATATTGGGGTCAACGTAGAAATTGATGCAGGGGTGCCGATTTTTGACGTGCGCTCGACATCCCACCAACTGCGCATCGAACGGGAAAATCAAATCGTGCGAGTGAAACTGGGTGAGGAAGATACGATTCCTAATAAAGACCTGATTTTGCGGTATCGGGTCGCAGGCGATCGCACTTCGGCCACGGTACTCACTCAACAAGACAGCCGAGGTCATCATTTTGCCCTTTACCTGATCCCTGCCCTAGAATACCGCACCGATGAGATCGTACCTAAGGATGTGGTATTTCTGATGGATACCTCCGGTTCCCAACAGGGTGACCCGCTGCGGAAATCTCAGGAACTGATGGGTCGCACGATCGCGGGGCTAAATCCTGACGACACGTTTGCGATTATTGACTTTTCCGATATTACCACTCAGCTGTCTGCCAAACCCTTACCAAATACCCCGCAAAATCGGATCGACGCTCTCCACTACATCAATCAGTTACAAGCCAATGGCGGCACTTATTTATTAAATGGTATTCGTGCCGTGCTGAATTTTCCAGCAGCACCGGAAGGACGCCTGCGCAGTATCCTATTGCTCACCGATGGCTACATTGGTAATGAAAATGAAATCCTGGCTGAGGTACAGCAGCACCTAAAACCGGGGAATCGCCTGTATAGTTTTGGGGTGGGCAGTTCGCCGAATCGCTTCCTACTCAACCGCCTTGCCGAGATTGGGCGGGGAAGTGCTCGCCTTGTTCGGCAAGACGAACCAACTGAGGAGGTAGCCGTTCAGTTCTTCCGCCAAATCAACAATCCCGTACTCACCAATATCCAAGTCAGTTGGGAAGGTATGGGAGAGGCGTTGATTTATCCGGCACTCCCCCCCGATTTATTTGAAGGACAACCGTTAGTAATCTTTGGGAGAATTTCCTCCTTGCCTGAAGGGGAAGAAGTCCTGGCTGGTACTCTCCGTATTAGTGGCATGATGGCAGGCGGCAACCTTTACGAACATACCTTTAACCTCCAATTTGAGGAGGGTGGCAATTCGGGCATTGCGCAGCTGTGGGGTAGGGCGCGGATTAAAGACCTGATGAATCAGATGTTCCGCTATGAAAAGAAAGCAATGGTAGAGTCAGTCACCGAGACTGCCTTAACCTACCAGCTATTATCCCAGTACACGGCTTTTGTAGCGGTTAGTGAAGAAGTAAGAGTCGATCCTGAAGGTAATCACATCTCGATAGAAGTGCCAGTAGAGATGCCAGAGGGGGTTAACTATCAAGGAATTTTTGGCACTACTGCGACTCGCAGCATTCAACCCCAAGCAATGCTACGCTCAGCTTTACCCCGCGTTGCCTCCTCAGAGAAACTATATTCTTACCAAGCCCCAGCATCCAAAGCGCCTAGTGCAGGCAAAGGTGGATTTTTTAGCAATCTCTTTGGCCGTAAGCAGGATAGTAGTTCAAGTGAGGTTTTCCGCTGTGAAGAGAGCGATCCCATAGCCGAGTTAAGCGATGAATTTGATATCACTCTGATTAATCCTGGTATGGTACAGGATGCGGAGGAAGAGCCAACATCAGCCCTCAGCCAACCGAGTTTGCAAGTAGTCAGCGCTACGGGATTAGATGAAGCAGCAATAGCCCAACTAACCCAACATTTGCAACAGCTAACTTTGTTACCTGTTGGGTTCAGTGGCGAAATTGTTTTCGAGTTAAGCGTGCGCAAAGGTCGCGTAGTGCGAGTGCTGGTAGATGAGGATGCCTCAACCCTCAAAGAAGAGGGGGTAATTGAGATGATTAAGCGATCGCTCTTCACTTGGCAAGTTCCTCCATCAGCCAGCAGTATAGTGAGTATAAAGTTATGTATTTAATGAGTACTCACATCTTCGGAATTCGACATCATGGTCCGGGTTCCTCTCGCAGCCTGCGTCAAGCTTTAGAAGCTTTGCAGCCAGATGCCATCTTAGTAGAAGGCCCACCGGATGCTGATGGAATGCTACCGTTACTCGTGCATCCGGAAATGAAGCCACCTGTCGCTTTAGTGGTTTACGTGCCCGATCAGCCGCAACGGGCGATTTATTATCCATTTGCTGTCTTTTCTCCAGAGTGGCAGGCTATTCACTACGGGCTAACTCATGGAGCAACGGTGCGTTTTATGGATTTGCCCCAGGCATATCGCTTGTTGGGAACGGATTTGGTAACGGATGTGGGGGATGATGTTTTTGTTGGGTCTCCAAATCCTGTTTCTGAAATTCAGCTTGACCCGTTGGATTGGTTGGGAAAAGCTGCTGGGTACAGTGATGGGGAACGGTGGTGGGAACATTTGGTCGAGCAGCGTCAGGATAGTACTGACCTGTTTGCTGCTATTTTAGAGGCGATGACAGTGCTGCGACAGGAGGCTCCTCCTTTTACAGAACCTCTTGAAGCGCAGCGGGAAGCTTATATGCGGAAAACTATTCGCATTGCTCAGAAGGAGGGCTTCTCTCGTATTGCTGTTGTCTGTGGTGCTTGGCACGCTCCGGTGCTGGCGCAAATGCCTGCATTAAAAGAGGATGAGGCACTACTCAAAGGATTGCCGAAAAGCAAGGTAGAAGCAACCTGGGTGCCTTGGACTTACGGACGGCTGTGCTACAGGAATGGTTATGGGGCTGGGGTAGAGTCACCCGGATGGTACGACTA
>DNXU01000605.1:15002-17497 GCA_003505715.1 Cyanobacteria bacterium UBA8803
CGGGCAAAAAGTTTAAATCCTAATTCACAAGATACAATTCCAAATTCTCTGTCCATTGGCTGGATGGTACGGGTGGCTCAGTTATTACGAGAGGAAGGGTTAGATGCGTCTTCGGCTCACTTGATTGAGGCGGTGCGATTAGCAGAGGCGCTGGCAGCGTTGCGCGATCGCTCCCTACCTGGGTTGCCGGAATTAAATGAGGCTACCCAAACTGTTTTGTGTATGGGTAGCAATTTGCCCATGGACTTGATTCATGACCAGCTGATCGTTGGAGAGCGGCTGGGAGCAGTGCCGGATGAAACGCCGATGGTGCCGTTGCACAGAGACTTGCAGCGGCAACAAAAGCGCTTGCGCCTACCGATGGAGGCAATAGAGAAGATTTACGAACTCGACTTACGTAAAGAGAATGATTTGGCGCGATCGCACTTGCTCCACCGCTTGGAGTTACTGGGCATTCCTTGGGGAACACCGCAACCAGCTAGTGGGAAAGGTACTTTTAAAGAAGGCTGGCGGGTGCAGTGGCAACCGGAGTTTGCAGTTAAATTAATTGAAGCTGGGATCTGGGGTAACACAATTCTGGATGCGGCAACAGCTTTGGCTCGTCATAGTGCCCAGAAGGCTACAGAACTCCCTGCACTCACTCGTCTTTTAGCTCGGGTGCTGCTGGCGGATTTGCCGGATGCAGTGGGTTACTTGATGAGTCGCCTGCAAACTGAGGCGGCACTGAACAGCGATATCGCGCATTTAATGGATGCCTTGCCACCATTGGTTAATGTCTTGCGCTATGGGAATGTCCGCCAAACTGATACCAGCATGGTAAGTCATGTAGTTAATGGCTTAGTGGCCAGAATTTGTATTGGTTTACCAGCAGCTTGTTCGTTCCTTGATGATGATGCTGCTGCTCAAATGTACGAGCGGCTCAATCAAGTACATGGGGCTATTGCCCTACTCCATAATGAAGACCATGCAGCCTCTTGGCGGCAGGTACTCATTCAACTAGCAGATCGGCAGGAACTTCATGGTTTATTAGCGGGTCGTAGTTGTCGCTTATTGCTAGATGCCAACGTGCTGGATGCTAAGGAAACTTCACGCCGGATGGGATTGGCACTTTCTATAGCTAGCGAACCCCCGCAAGCTGCGGCTTGGGTAGAAGGGTTTTTAAAAGGTAGCGGGCTGTTGCTCTTGCACGATGAAACGCTGTGGCAAGTGTTAGATAATTGGGTGACTCAGCTAAATAGCGATACTTTCATTGCCTTGTTGCCGCTGCTGCGCCGTACTTTCTCTACATTTTCTACTGCCGAACGGCGTCAGATGGGAGAACGAGTTAGGCGAGGGAATTCGCTCCTAGCTAGTGGAGCCAAGGTGGCTGAGTTGGATCGCGATCGCGCTACTACTGTGCTGCCCATAGTAGCTCAACTGCTCGGTTTAAAATTTTAGTCATTACATCATGTTTTACACTTCCGGTTGATTAACCATCATAAAACCTGTCGCAGGGCGGGTTTTGACTAAAGACCTATCTGCGGAGTCCACAATATTAGTCGCTAAACCCGCCCCTACAAATATATATTATGGGTGTTTGACCGGACATGATGTAAATCAGTCTTCCTGTTTCCTGTTCCCTTTTTCCAATAGGTAATATGACCTGGTGTCAAGCCCGATGAGAGAAAATTCGGCAAAACTGCGCAGAGCTGCCCTCCTCTGAATCAGCCATTTGGCGATACTGTTGCCTTGAGCGATAATGGTACAATTGTTCGATGGGTAAGTAAGGTAGATGAGTCAGTCCTTGTGGCTGACCCACAATAAAAGTAGGGAGGTTGCCAAAAACCAGAAGCTACCTGGTTCTAGCAAGACCAAACTTTATTCGTGGGATGCTATAATCTAAAACACTTTCCGGCTAAGATCCCATCAAAGAGCATCTCTCGCTTTCACAGCAGGTTTTTCACTGTGAAAAATTTGGCTCACCTGTGACAGTGCCTAAAATGTGGCTGTGTTGAGATCTAGTTTTTTATTATCCTTCCCTGTTTTTAAATGGAAGTTTCCGAACTGCAACATTTCCTATGAGTACAGTTCTGGTAGTCGAAGATAATCTCACCCAACAAAACATCCTCTGTTGGGTACTGAAGCAGATGGGACTGAAGGTGATTATCGCAAATGATGGCCTTGAAGCCTTAGAAAAAATTCAAAATTGCCATCCCGAACTAGTGATTTTGGACATCGTTCTGCCTCACATGAATGGCTACGAAGTCTGCCGCCGTCTTAGATCCGATCCCAAAAGCCAGACTATCCCCGTGATTATGTGTTCGGCAAAGAAGGAAGAATTCGATCGCTACTGGGGCATCAAGCAAGGTGCTGATGCTTACCTAACTAAGCCTTACCAAGCCCGTGAAATCGCTGCCACCGTGAAAAGGTTGTTAAATCGTGATAAACAGTTACTGAGACTCCCCCACTTAAAAGTGGGGGGTTCTTAACACAGGAGTGTCCGACCCTTCGGGCGG
>DNXU01000544.1:0-7429 GCA_003505715.1 Cyanobacteria bacterium UBA8803
ACAAACAACAAACAACAATTACCTATTTGACTTAATAAATACTCCTAGTCCAAAGTTACAAGTTCTAGCCGAGCATCTTTTCATTTTCACGCTGATCTCGTATCTGCCTTCTGCTGGTGGGTTGAAGGGAACAACCGCGATCGCGTAGTTAGCTACATCAGAGGCGACCTCTCTGCCATTCATATCTTTGACAATTATGTCTACATCATTGCAAATCTCGTCGCACACNNGCGACGAAACTATACTCTCGACTGGGATTGAGCAATACTGTCTTAGGTGCTTGTACTCCCTGGGCTAGTCTACCCAAGGTTCGTGGGAACGCTAGTTTATAGCCTTCCTCGGTTTGGGTTTTAATAACAGCTTGGAGTTGAGCTTCTACCGCCTGCTCGCCTTCAGTGAATTCTCTAGCTGTGGCAATAAGCTGGAGTGGGGTGCCGAAGAAGAGAACTATGGCCGATAGAATTAGATTTTCGAGCTTCATGGTGATGACCTAATTAGAGGGAAAGGAAGATGGGGTGTGGGGTGTGGGATGTAAGGTGTAGGGAGAAAACCGAGAAAGCCAAGTTAACTAAAAAAAAGGAACGTGTAGAGGTACAGGTGCTGGTCAATTGCCTAAAATTTTACGACTCGCCTGACAGGTTTTTAGCTTAATGATGAATTTGATTTGTTCCACACCCTACACCCTATACCCTAAAACCTATACCTAATCTCATTTTTAAACTCCTTGCCACCCCTTCAGCTAATTAGGGCTTTTTCTTGAGCGGTACAAATTCTTTGGTTTCGGGTGAGTATGCCCAGGCAATACCCTCTGGATCTTTACTCTGACTCCATTCTGCAAAGTCTGAGTCTGATTTGCGCTTACCTACGGTGCTAGAGTGAACGTCTAGGCGCTTAGCTAGTTCTGCTTGGATGAGAGCTTGAACGGCGTTCTGTTCCTTTTTTGGGGTATGTTTCGATAATTTATTTTCTCGGTCTCTTGATTTGTCCCGCTTTGAGAGCAGTTGTAATGGGAAATCGTCGTCTATTTCATCTATTTCATCCTCCTCATACATCTCATCCTCAACATCAGCAAAAGCAACCGAGAAATCAGGCTTCTCTTCACTTAAGAGTTGGATCAGTCTCGGTGCTTGGCTAGTCAAGGATTCATATTCTGGCTCTTGTGGCGGTTCGCTACTTTCAAAGATGCTGCCCAAAGCGCCAGCGGTCAGAAAGTAATATACGCTGCCTTTGTCAGCATATACTAGACGTTTAGCGCCAAATTCTTCTGCTTTTCTATCCAGATATCGCTGCGCAGCTGACCCCGATAGATTGGCCTTCATAGACAAGTCTAGTGGTGTCAGGCAACCCTGATTCTCTTTAATGAGTTGATTGAAAAAGGGGTTGACTTGCTTGCTCCACTGCTGCCATTGATATTGCTGCCAAACCTTGAAAACAATAATGGCACTCAACAGTGCTAGCAGATAGGGCCAAGTTTTAGACAGGAGGATACTCACAAGTGCGATGGGGAGTATGAGAATGAGAATCCTGTTGGCACTGCTATCGATAATTTTTCCAGTCATATCCCTGCTTGCAAATTTACCGAAACGTGGCACGAACGATATGCCCCTGCCTTCTCTTGCAGGGGGATGAAAGACGCGCCCGAACTATTATCCATAGTAACGATTGCGCTCAAAGCGACTGATACTTAAGAGCTGGCTCTCGCCAGGAATCCCAGCTCAAGTCGTTGAGCTACAAGTTGTTTATTTCAACAGTTTACGGGTTCTTGAACCAAGTTGGTAAGGGCAAGGCGTTTCAACATAGCTGCTCGCGCCTGTTGGGCTAAGGTATCATCCAGTGGCTGTAAAGACACGGGAGTTTGATACCTTTGAGTCAGCGCCTTCTGAAGGAGCCAATCCGCAATAAAGGGATTTTTGGGCAACAGGGGGCCGTGGGAATAGGTCGCGATCGCGTTTCGATAAAATGCCCCTTCCATACCATCTTCCCCATTATTACCATACCCTTTTATGACCCGACCGAGAGGTTGGACTTTGCCTAAATAGGTACGACCGCCATGATTTTCAAAGCCAATTACCACAGGCTTTGTGCCCAGCATAGCTTCTAACTCCTGAGCTAAGGGAGATGCAGTTACTTCAAACACGACATTCCCAATGCAACGACGGGCATCAGGGCCAGGATGCTTGCTGACAAAATCCAACAAACCCAAGCCTTCAATACGCTGACCTAAGGCAGGTTCGTAGTAGTGACCCAGTAGTTGGGGAGAACCGCAGGTAAACACCCCAGGTGTTCCAGCATCAATTTTGGCTCGGAGCATCTCAGCTTTAATACCCCGCAAGTCCCGCATGACGATTTCCTGCTGTCGATCTTGAGCACCACCACCCACAAAAATATCGACTTGGTGCAGTTGTTCGGCTGTGGTTTGCTGATCTAGAGACAGCACCTGCACCTTAATACCTCGCCATTCAGCCCGTTTTTGCAAGCAAATCGCATTGCCGCGATCGCCATAAGTACTCATCAGAGTCGGGTAAAGCCAGCCTATGGTTAATTCAAGTTGTTCGGGATTCATAATTTCTTTTCAAGGGAATAGGGAATAGAGAACACGANNNGCACGAAACGGGAAACTCAATTGTTCCATTCCCTGTTTCCTGTGCCCTGTTCCCTTTCTTTGGTGAATGATGTTAAGATGGCCCAGAAGAATTACAGTAAGGTTCGTAGCTGTTCATGTAGTCCATAATAATGTCCACTGCTTCAGGACGCATATTGCGATCGCCAGGAAACTCTTCGACAGTTGAGTTAACCGTGTGGTAAACCTCACACCAATTATCTGGCCCTGCGTCAAATACTGTCTGTGCTTCAACAATGCTGCGGATGAGGGCAACGGCGAAGTCATCAGGAGCCTTAGCTGCTGCGGTATCGAGTAGGGTAAGAGCATTCGCCTGTAGCACCTCCCCCCGTCCGCCAATGGGACTCATTAGGGAGAACCGATTATCCATGGCCAACAAGTACCCCAATGCCAGTGCCTCCTGGGATGTCAGCCTAGTTAGTTTTAGATTGGACGGCTGGGTTTTGCGGCTACGGGCAATGTAATCTAAATACAGCTGGGCATTTTGCTGAGGCTCGTTAGACCAACCAATCTGGTTAACAATGGCGGCGCGGACATCGTGGGGAACGTTAGGGTCGCTGAGAGCCTTTAAGACTTTCTGATCGAGTCCCCGTCTAGTTACATGCCTAACTATATCAACATCTTGATAAACAACAGCGAATTCGGTTGTAGTTAACGGGCTGTCAGCCAAAGCAGCTGGGGCAGCAGCAACAACAAAGCACACGATTGCTGGGATGTAAGGGGTTATTTTAATTGGTAATTGGTAATTGCAATTACCGATTTTTTTACAAAATTTTCCGGCCAGTGAGTAGACCACGTACTTCCAGCATGGCGGAGTAGGTGGGCAATATATGTAGAGTCTCATTGGCTGGGGTATGTTCCAGGGCGGTGGTAATTGCTTCTTGTAAGTCTTCTTTGATAATTAACTTGCAGTTGTTACCGCCATCGGTCTGGCTGTAGCGCAGGCGCAAGGCCATATCGTAGACGCGATCGCCACTCACGACAATTGTGCCACCTAAGGTCACTAACTTCTCCGTATCTACGTCCCAAATCCAGGACACATCGGTGCCGTCTGGTGTCCGGTCGTTGAGTACCACTAACTTGGTCGATGCGCCGCCAGCTTTTTGAATGTCATGCACGGCCCGAATGGTTTCATTCATCCCGACTGGGTTTTTCGATAACAAAATCCGCACCTGCTTGCCCTGCACTACTAATTCCTCCGCCCGTCCGAAGGCGGCACGGAAGTTTTTAATGGTGTCGTAAATGGCTGAGGTGGGGATGCCGATTTCGCGGGCGACTAATCCAGCGGCTAGGGTATTATATTTGTTGTAGATTCCGATTAAAATTTGGGGCCATTCTTGGCTGTTAACAGCTAATTGGCTCTTGCTAAACCCGCAGCTGCCACAGTGGTAGTCTCCTAAATGGGACAAGTAGACTCCTTTGTAGTCGAGGGGATGTCCGCAGCGAGGGCAGTAAATTGAGTCTACAGCGTGGGGAATTTCATCAAGATAGGCGTCGGGTTCGTTCAAGCCGAAAAATAACACCTTTTGCGATAGCTGCTGACCTAGATGGCAGAGGGTGGGGTCATCGGCATTGAGAATGACGGTGGTTTCAGGAGGGAGGGGTGCGATCGCTTTCTGCCACCGTTGGCTAATCGTATCTACTTCTCCATAGCGATCGAGTTGGTCGCGGAACAGATTTAACCCCAAAATGAACTGGGGCTGACAGTCCCGCAATACCAGGGGCAGTACGTTTTCATCCACCTCTAAAATGGCGTAGTCTGCCTCTAGCTGACCGATCAAATTGGTATTTTCTACAAGCGCTGTCACCAACCCGTTAATCAAATTTGCACCCGTGGCATTGTGAGTGACTCGCCACCCTTGACCCTCCAAGATGGTGCGTAGGAGGAGAGAGGTAGTAGTTTTGCCATTAGTGCCAACAATTAGAATCACCCCCCGCTTTACCTGAGCAAACAATAGGGGTAAGACTTGCGGTTGAATGCGCAGCGCGATCGACCCGGGCAATACACTCGCTGCTCCCAAGCGGAATAACCGCACCAAAGATGTTACCGTTTTAGCTGCGCCTACCGACAAGCCAAGGCGCAATCGATCCAGAACTGATAAGCTCAAATTTACACTCCTGTTTGCAGAATTGGTAATTGGTAATTGGTAATTGTTAATTGGTAATTGGTAATTGGTTGTTTGCTTTTCCACAAACAACAAACAACAAACAACAAACAACAAACAACAAACAACAAACAACTAATTTGTACGCATCGTAATGAACTCAGCGAGTGCAATCAGGGGTTGAGCCTTGTCACCAAAGGGTTCTAGTTGAGCTTTGGCCTCTTCTATTAACTGTTGAGCTTTGGCTTTGGATGTCTCAAGTCCCCAGAGGCTTGGATAAGTCGCTTTTTGGGCTTGCAGATCTTTCCCCGCTGTTTTCCCCAACTCCTCCTGAGTCGCCGTGATATCTAGGATGTCATCGATAATTTGAAAGGCTAAGCCGATGTTTTGAGCATAGCGAGATAGTCGTGCCAAATCGGCATCTGTGGCACCTGCTAAAAGCGCACCACAAACCACACAGGCTTCGAGCAGTGCCCCAGTTTTATGAGTATGAATATAATTGAGGGTTTCTTCCTGAATATCTGGCCGCCCCTCTGATTCTAGGTCAACCACTTGACCACCTACTAATCCCGCTGCTCCCACGGCATGACCTAGCCAAGCGATCGCCTTCAACACTCGCTCCGCTGGCACATTCTGGGTTTGAGCTGCAATATATTCAAACGCATAAGCCAACAAACCATCTCCAGCTAGGATGGCAATATCTTCACCATAAACTTTGTGGTTCGTTAATTTGCCCCGGCGATAGTCGTCGTTATCCATGGCTGGTAGGTCATCATGAATTAACGACATCGTATGAATCATTTCCATAGCACAGGCAGTTGGCATTGCCATTTCAACCGTGCCACCTACTAATTCGCAGGTGGCAAGGCAAAGAATGGGACGCAAACGTTTACCCCCAGCTAATAGGGAATAGCGCATCGCCTCGTAAATTTTTTCGGGATAGATGAGCGGAAGAGAACGGTCTAACGCTGCCTCAACTTTAGCCTGCCGCCCTTTTAAATACGTTGATAAATCAAAAGCTGGGGATTCCCCTTTGGGGACAGGTCGCCCATCCGTTGCTACCATGCCTTAATTCCTCGATCGTCATTATCACTGTCCTAACAATTCTACGAGCGTTGGGGTCTTTATGCGTGAACTCTGGTATAGCTTAAAACAGTGTTTTGCAAGAGCATGGTAACGGTCATTGGGCCAACGCCGCCAGGAACGGGGGTGAGAAATTTAGCCACTTCTCGCACCGAGTCAAATTTGACATCTCCAACTAGGCGCGAATTCCCTTCATAGTCCGTAATGCGATTCATCCCAACATCAATGACAACCGCTTTCGGCTTGACCATGTCAGCAGCGATCAATTCCGGGCGTCCGGCGGCTGCAATCAGAATATCAGCACTACGGGTCACTTCGGTAAGGTTTTGCGATCGCGAGTGAGCCATGGTCACTGTAGCATCTGCTTCCAGTAGCATTAGCGCCATGGGCTTACCCACTAAAATACTGCGTCCCACTACTACTGCTTGTTTCCCCTTCAACTCAATTGAGTACTCCCGCAACAGGGACATCACCCCAGCTGGGGTACAGCTGCGCAACCCTGGTTCTCCCCGCACTAAACGTCCTAGATTCAGGGGGTGCAGTCCATCAACGTCCTTATCTGGATGAATTTGGTGCAAGAGTGATACGGCATCCAAGTGAGGCGGGACGGGGAGTTGAAGCAGAATGCCATCCACTAGGGGATCTTGATTAAGAGTTCTAATGGTTTGTTCTACTTCAGTTTGAGAGATATTGGTCGGAAAATGGCGTCCAAAAGAGGCAATCCCCACCTTAGCGCAGGCACGCTCTTTATTGCGCACATAGGCAGCGCTAGCCGGATTATCACCGACCATCAGCACGGCTAATCCGGGAGGGCGTCCTTGTGTCGAGCGCAGTTGATCGACGCGATCTTTGAGCTGGGATTGAATTCGTTGAGCGAGGGCTTTGCCATCAAGTAACTGAGCGTAGTCCATGCTATAAGTATCCTCTTTTGTAAAGATGAAGAAGGGAACTTGAACATTTTAAGCCCGACGCTATCCCACGTTGAAACCACAGAGGTGACCCCCATAGCCCAATTTGCTAAAAATTTGCCTTAACCTAGTGCTATGCAGCTATAACCTTGTTTAAGCCATTTAATGTTTTGAAGGAGCAGCTACGGCGATGCTAGTTAAAAAAGACAACCTCTCTCGCCCTTGCTTACCACCTAAGCTCAGCCAAAGCTCAAAATTACTTTATCTGTTACCCCTTTGGATTTTACTGCTTGGGGGAGGACTTGTGAGTTGCGGTAACGTAGGTCAGTTTAGCAAACATACAATCGAGATTGGCGATCGCAATGTCAATGTCACCAAAATCGGTGATATCCAACCCGATCGCCAAGCCAATACCGTGGTTTACCTTCACGGTAAAGTTGCCAATCTAGCCCCATTTTTGAGTGCGGGTGCTTATCAACTCCAGGATGCCACAGGTAAAATCTGGGTGCTGACTAACCAAACCCTTCCCAATGTTGGGGATGAAGTAGCGATTGAGGGTCAGCTGCAATTTCAAAGCATTCCCATCAGCGGGCAAGAATTCGGTGAAGTCTACGTTCAGGAGCAGCAGTTGCTAGAACGGAAAGCTGAACGAGCTCAAGTGCCACTATTCAAGCCGTTTCTCACCAATTGAAAATTGGTAATTGGTAATTGGT
>DNXU01000544.1:7552-9690 GCA_003505715.1 Cyanobacteria bacterium UBA8803
TCCCTCATCCCTCATCCCTCATAATTATGACCAACAATCAACCTATTGAAGTTGCGATCGCGATTCTCTACCGATCGGGACGATTTCTGATGCAACTGAGAGACAATATCCCCGGTATTCTCTACCCCGGTTGTTGGGGATTTTTTGGCGGTCATATCGAGCCAGGGGAAACTCCTGAAGAAGGTATAAGGCGAGAACTGCTAGAGGAAATTAGCTACGTTCCGCCAGAGTTGGTGAAATTTGACTATTATCGTGACTCCCAAGTTATTCGCCACGCTTTCCACGGGCCTTTGACTGTGGAACTGGATCAATTAGTCTTAAGAGAAGGTTGGGATATGGGTTTGATCGCACCAGAGCAGGTGAGAGCAGGGAGTAGTTATTCAGAAAAAGTAGGTCAATTGTTTCCTTTAGGGCATCCCCATCAGAAAATATTGCTAGATTTCCTAGATAAACACAAGATTTTTGGCTCACAATAAAAGGATGAATATCCTATCACCCTCTCTCCTTTCCCTTTTAGCTACGATTGCTTATCAATATATTCTCGCCAGTATTTTATCTGGCCTCCTTCTAACTCAAAAATTATGGCATCTTCGGCTTGAGATTCTTCTCCCGTCTTCTTATTTTTCTCGCTCCAACTCCACTCAACAGCTCCCTCATTTCCCTGCGCGATAATCCGTTTTATGGTTACTTTCGTGCCAGTAAATTGAGCAAAGTAGCTTTCTGCTGTCTCTTTAATTTGTAGTTTTCCTCTAAAGGTGGCACCAGGGATGATAAATAAACCATCTTCGGCAAAATCGGCAATGATTTGGTCAGAATTGGCGGTTTCCCAAGCATTGGCCTGTCTTTCTAGGATTTCTTGAATTATTTTATCTGTTGGTTGGGAGTCTGACGGCGGCATTGTTATAGAAGGATGGGATAGGTTGACGGTGGCTTCAGAAAGATTGCTGGCGATCGCTGTGGCAGAGATACCACTTAAACCATAGATAGCAAAAGCTAGGGATAAGAGAATCACCCAAGAGGCAGATAATTGGCGGTTTTTCGGGAAACGGAACTCTTTCATGCTTCACCTGTTACCTAAAACGTAACCAACCTAACTCCTAGTACCCACTCCAGCATACTAAAAACACAAGCAACCAAACTCTAGAGCATCCTTTTCTGACTCATGAATCACTCAACTCCTGCCCTTCTGAAATCCCCTTTATTTCTGACTCAAAGTTGCCCAGGAACTTAGCAAGGTGCGGCAATCTATCGAACAGATTGACGCTCAACTCAAAAAGCGATCGCCTAAACCGTCAACTCAATCCTCGAATTCGCACTTGACACCTGATGGCAGGTAATCAGGTCGATGTCCATCAGGATAAATCGTTGAGCAGTCTAGTTGGGCATTAGAGAGATCGACATTCTGGCTGCGAAACAAGTTTGTGCCACTCAACTGAGCATCAGTTAAGTTGGCTTTGGCTAGGTTAGCACTACTCAAATTAGCGTTACTTAGATTAGCGCCAGTAAGGTTAGCATTACCTAAGTCCGCTCCTTGTAAATTGGCATTCTCCAGATTTGCTCCCTGCAAATTGGCTCGGCGTAGAGTTGCCCTACATAGATTGGCATTCTGAAGATCTGCCTGGGATAGATTGGTTTGGTATAGTTTGGCATCACTTAACTCAGCGGCTTGAAGCTGAGCTTGCTGTAAATTAGCTTGGCTCAAGTTAGAGTAAGGTAAGTATATCTTGCACAAGTTACTACCACTTAGATTAATCCCTTGGAGATTAGCTTCAAATAAGCTAGCCTCACTAAGATTGATTTGCTGAAAGTCTCGTCTACCGTTGGCATATTGCTCCATTAACTCTGCTGTACCAATCTTCTCCATCTGCACTTTGCGTCTGAAAGCTTTTGCTGCATCCTTGAGCTGCACGCACTTAAGGAAAGTGTCAATCAGTATTTGTGCTTAATCCTTACTAATAAGGTAAAGCAGTGTAGCTAAATACACATTTTTTCTAACGTTTTCTTTATATTTGTAAAGATTCGCGACCAAATTTGGTATTTATCTTGACAAATAACAGCAAGCTGTGCATTGAGTTTTGATGGCAAATAGGAGGTATGAGGGAGTGAGGGGGTAAAGGGGTGAAGGGATGAGGGAGTGA
>DNXU01000139.1 GCA_003505715.1 Cyanobacteria bacterium UBA8803
GTTGTTTAACCGGGCATGATATTACTGCCTGACTCCCTCACTCCCTCAGCTTCCGGATTTGCTCGACCCAGCGCTGCCGTTCCCCATGTTCCAGGTTCAAGATATCATCTAAAGACCAGTGGAAGTAAAAAGCAATTAAGGCTACCTCCTGGTAGAGTTGCTCCAAGGGGTAGCCTAGAATTCCCCCACTGCCAAACCTCCATTTTGCTGATGAAGGCGATGGTAAAACTCCTGTAAGTAGATCGAGTCAATTAAAAATAGTTGCTCTAATAGTTGAGGCGTGACTGAAGAAAGGTTACCTAGACGAGTAATAACTCTTGACAAAATAACCAAAATACTATAAAATTGCTCCTCTTTGACTCGCTGGTCTTTCTGAACCCAGAGTTCATCTTTTCCCGTCGCAAGGCGCATCATCCCGTGGCGATGGATTTCTCCATTAGTATCGATCAAGCCTTTCGGGAGAGTAAATTCAAATTCTGTGTAATTCATTGGTAATTGGTAATTGAGCAAAAGCTAGCTTTTTATACCATTACCGATTACTCATTACCCATTACCAAAACAGTCTGTTCTAGTTCGTTAATCTGGCGATAAAATTTCTGGAGGTAATTGAGGTCGCAGGCAAAGAGATTTTCAATTACGGTGGGCGTGACTTCATCCAAAGCGCCCAAACGGATAATCACTCGCGAGAGAATAATGACGGTAGTGTAGGCAGGATTAGATTTGACGCGGGGGTCGCGCATGGGCACAATCTCATCAATAGCCCTTGCCAAACGCATCACACCCTTACGATGGAGATTGCCATCGCCATCTAGATATCCTTTAGGTAAGGTAAATTCAAACTCAGTTTGAATCATGAAGCGGCTTTAATACGTATTAACTCCTCAACTGCTACTTCGATTTCCTCAATTTGATACGCGCTTCCCTTAACATCGACATCGGAAATTTTATAACTAACTGGCCAAGCTCCTCGAAATTCAAATCGAAATTGCTCTTTGGATGAGGTGTTGTAGAGAACTAAAGCACCATTACGCCGCTGTTCAGACCAATTTGCTCCCTCGGATACGGAATTGAGCCAGTTCCATAGGGTCATCGAAATATTGAGACCCTTTTTTAAGGTCATATTAGTATAGGAGAGGTTACCAGGCACTTTAGTGCGAACCACTCGACCATGAGACGCACTGCCGTCTTTGCCCCATTTCTGAGGAGTAACCTCACAGACTTCAATCACCTCTTGACTAACTTTAAACCCGGTACATTCCTCAAACGTACCATCTACTGAGTCGTTACCGCCATCAAGGAGCAACTCTAGATAAAATCGCGCTCGCGATAGAATTTCAATTTCTGACACCATTCACCCCCTTTGCTGCTAAGGCAATGTGCGAGCAGAGAAAACACTGCCTGATAAGTTCAATCCTAGAAACTCTCATCCAGGCAGTTTCTGCAAGAACTAGCCGCTACTTGCTACCAGACTTTATTACTGATCTACCCTGATCACTTGGGTGAATCTAAGCTCAACTGTATCTTTACATAGTTCACCAGGCTTCGATACATCAAGTTGGCTGGTTTGGGTCATGTTGCTAGGAAAGATATCAGTGAAATCGTACTGTGCTCCTATGTTGCCATTCCCATCCATAATAAATAGCGAAGCGGTTTTGCGCTCTTTTCTTGATGAGGTCGCCCCTCCTGAAAATGAAGTGGCATGGCACTTTTTGTACCAATCCATTAGTTTTTGTTGATCGGCTTCATTGCCAGCTACATATTCCAGTTTTATGGCAGAACCATAAGAGACCTCACCAGGGGTAGCTTGGGTTTGGGTTTTACCCTCATTGGTAATACCAATCGCTCCACTCCCTGCCGCCACTTTGATTTCAATGGCAAGGCCAGAAATTTTGCTGACCACCAACTGCATTGAATCACAGTCGAAGAACCAAGAAGAATTAGTATTAAATTCGTCCGCCATAGCTCAACTCCCAGTTACTTAATTACAGGTTTCTCCTATCACTTAAAATCCGCTGACCTAACTACATAACGCGGGTGCAGTTTTCACACACTATCGTCCAGGTTTCTTTGAGATGATCTTTCCCACCTACATCCAATTCAGCAAGGCTGAATTTAGAAGGCCAAGCTTCTTTGAAATCCCATTGGGCAACCACATTATCGTCATAGTCGCTGGCATATATGCTGCCCGTTTTTTTACTTTGTGCCCATTTCCCGTTGCCGCCTGCTGAGGGAGACAGGCAATCTTTGAACCATTTCCACATGACCACACTAGCACTAGTGGGGCTTGGGCTAGAAAGACATACAGCCTCAAAGGTCACAACTTCCTCAAAACCTGATGAGTTAATCTGTCTTACTGATTTCCCATCTTTGCCCGATCCAACCACATCTGCCTCACCGGCTAGTTTTGGTTTGTAATCTGGAACCTTAACGCTGACAAAGACTAGTTCACCTAGACCATCTATATCTAAGAAAAAACTACTAGGGGCAAGAGGTTTTACTAAGTCAGGCATATTGTTAACTCCTTGTTGTCACTAGCCAACCTACGATTTTTGTTTTTTGGGTTAATTTTCAGTTGGAGAACTTAACACCTTGAGAAAAAACTTAAAACATTAAGCTTTTACTTAGCTCTAGGAAACACTGTTATAGCATAAATTCCCGAACTTGAGTTAATAGTCGAGGTGTTAGGTATTAGGGAGCGATGTCAAAGCTAACACCTAGAATAAATACCTAATACCTAACACCTAGATTACCTATTGGTTAGGTGCCCACTGACTAATCCGGAAGATCACAAATTCCGCCGGACGGACTGGGCAAACGCCAACTTCTACATACAGACGACCCAGCATAATCGTCTCATGGGTGTTAATTTCGGCATCGCACTTGACGTAGAAAGATTCGGAAGGCGAAGCGCCAAACAAGGCTCCTTCACGCCACAGGCGTTCTAGGAAATTGTTGACAGTCCGCTTCACGCGAGCCCACAAGATTTGATCGTTCGGTTCAAATACCACCCACTGCGTCCCAATTTCAATCGATTTCTCGATATAACTCAGTAAGCGGCGGACGCTGATATAGCGCCACTGCACATTATCCGGTTCCACCAGCGTGCGGGCACCCCACACCTTATAGCCTCGGTTGTAGTTAGCAAAGTTGCGGATACAGTTAATCCCCATCGGGTTCAACAGTTCCTGCTCCCGCATATTAGTGTCATAGGCCAAACCAATTACACCACGAGGAGTCTCGTTAGCAGGTGCTTTGAACACGCCCCGTGATTCATCAGTACGGCACCAAATTCCCATCATGTGGCCAGAGGGGGGCACAAAAATCGGTCGGCCTCCATTGCGGGGGTTGGCCACTTTAATCCAGGGATAGTAGAGTGCGCCGAACATGGAACGACGGTTAAATTGCTTCAACCAGGCGGCGACATCCTGAGGTTTCTGTTGTTCGGGAGCAACTGGACTAAGGGCCTTAGTGGGCTTGACTGGCGGCGCATCCAGGACTGCCATGCGGTAGGCAGGGCCGGGGAACGAATTCTCACACATGCTCAGCATCATTTCCATGACGCCGTGAACCTGGTCGATGTCCATCAAGCCTTCTTGATAGACCCGCATCAGATCGGGACAGGCAATCATGGCGACTTCATCAACTTCAAATATCCCCTGGGTGCCTGTGCGGTCATCCCGCTGTCCTTGCAGATCTCGCGGGAAGTGGTCTGGACTGGAAATATAAGGTGGTGGTGCTATTTCATAGCTTCCTGGCATAGGCCGCCGCGACAGGGGTTGTCCACTTTGGGCGATGTCAGCGATCGTCACAAATTGAGAATCCTGTAACGCCGTGACCACATAATCAGCAACCTGGGTATCCACCTGCTGGTTCATGCTCAGATGGGGATACCTTTCCAGGGTTTCGTCACCGCGCTTAACCACCACGGTAAAGAATTCACCCGTATTTAAGGGTAGTTCGGCATCCTCCGGAGCATCCTCTGGCAAGGGTTTCGGCGTGCTTTCCTCAATGACAACCTTAAGACGTGGCTCATTGGCTGAGGGTAACGCTAGGGCACCGCCTTCCTCAGACTCAGCTGGTTTAATCCCAAAGCGTAAGGAGGGCTGCCTGCTAGACGTTAAAATCTTAGTACCGCTTTGTTCCGCTGGCGGGGGTTCTGCACCAGGGAGTTGAGTCCCAATACTGGTTACCCAACACCGACCGCCGCCATTCAAGAACCAGCCCTGAACAGCAAAGGGCAAGTAGGCGTTGAAATCAGTAAACCCATCAGAACCTTCTTTGGCAAAGTACTCTAGGTACTGACCCCAATTGGTGATAAGCATGGGTTTAAATAGTTCGGCGTCACCGCGCACATCCTCGGTGAAACCAATAAACCCACCGACACTCATACTGATACCCTCAATCGGGCGACTGCCACGGTCTACCTCTTCAACGTAGACACCAGGGGCAAAGTAATCGAGTGGCATTCCTAGTATTCCTCCATTTATTACTTACATCGGCAACAGTAAGACCGCCTAGAAAGCCCCTTAGGGGGTTGAGAAGAATAAACTATCTTCAGACAAACGCGGTATTCTGTGTCGGTTGAAAGGAACAGTCCCTTTTACATACAAAGCTGGACGTAGCGGGATTCCTAATGCATTCCACAATGCTGCTGTATCCATCAGTTAACCGCTGTCTACTTTAAGCGGCAACTTCTTATCTTTTAGTGCATGTTCGCACAACCCTTCTGGCAACAAGGGGTGATGCAATAGCCTTGTTAATGCTTCCTTTAGCAGTTTGTTGCTCACCTAAAGCAGTATAGTCCCAACTGGTTACTAATGGGTGGTTAAAATTAGTTTGCTGCGCACCGATGAGAGAATTCCCCTCAGGGAAGATTCCTGCCGGGGTACGAGCAAGAGCAGCGATCGCAGACCTAAGTAATTATGCTGTACGGGTATGTAGATGCGCGTTTTATCACAGGGATCTGAGCTAAAACGCTAACCTAGCCCCCTTTACACTTACCCACCTAGATAGATTAGATAGGAGGCTCCTCCGTAATTGATTAGATTTTAGTTCAAACTTTAACATAAGAAAGCCTAAATGGTGAGGGAAATGTTAATTTTATTTAAAATTAAGGATTAATTTTGTATGAAGAAAATCTACTTAATATCTGTGAAGTAAAATAGATGCGTCATATTGTGGTTCGTGCCTTCGGAAGGATTGGCATTTAGTAACAAATCTTTAACTTTGTAAGAGCCGAAAACCGGCTTGGAGGGTTCCCGTCGTGTCAAAACTGGTCAAAGCCCAACTCATTTCGACGGATGGAGGGGGAACCATTGAGTTCATGTTCAACCCCAACCAATTGGCCTTCAGCCAGCAAATTAATTTGACCAAAGATAGAGGAGCTCGTACTGGCCGAGGACTCCCCAAGGTTAGTTTCGCTTATCCAGAGCCTTGCTCGTTGACTATTAATGACATAGTGTTTGATACCTATGAGGAAGGCAGCAGCGTACTCAAACATATCAAACCCTTTGAGAAAGCTCTGAATTTTGCCGAGTCAGGACCAGGTAAAGAAAAACGCCCCCCCACCTATGTATTTACCTGGGGGTCACAGCAGTACATCCGTTGCTTTATTACCAACCTGACCTACAACCTAACTTTATTTTTGCCTGATGGGACGCCAGTAAGAGCCAAAATCAACCTGACCCTGGAAGAAATTGATGAATCCACCTCTCAACCAGGTATGGGTACTCCTCGCTCTAGCGCAACACAACGCCAACAAGATAGTCTAGCGAATCGTAAAGCCAGTCAAAAGTCAAGTTCCGGCGCAGCAGCATCTACTTCTTCACCAACATCAAGTTCCTCAGCCGCTGCACCAGGCGCAGGAGCTGGTGCAGGAGCAGGAGGTGGCGCAAGTTCAGGGGCTGGAGCAGCTGCTCAAGCCGCAGGTGCCGCATCTCA
>DNXU01000344.1:0-1148 GCA_003505715.1 Cyanobacteria bacterium UBA8803
AAAACCACAACTTTATAATCATTACGCTTCACCCGTTGCACTAATTCCTGCACATCCTTTTCCCGTCCCGAGGCGATAATTTCGGGGGCAATAGGTTCTAACTGGTGATTGGGGGAAGAGGTAAAAGAAGATGCAACGCTGGGCGTTCTTACTATAGATTGAATACGGCTAGCACCAATAAAGGCTCGTAATCCCAACCGCGTTTCAACGGCTTGCCGTTCCTGCTTAATTTTAAACGCCTTGAGATACTCTTGATTCTGAAAGTAGAGCTGGTGCAAATCCCGTAAGATATCCAGATGAAGCTGAAAATCATCGAGTGGATAACCTAATTTTGCTTGTTCTAGATTCTCAATCGCGGCTTGCTGCTGACCTAAATGAGATTGCGATCGCGCTAAACTAAACCGTAATCGACATAACTCCCCTTCACGTTCGGAACCATTCCCCTCTTCTGGGTAAAGTTCTAAGGCATTCTGAGCCAATTGATGAGCCTCTGTCCACCGCTGTTGTGCTAAAGCTACTTCGGCTAAAAATCCATAATCCCTAGCCACCTCAACGGCTCGATTTTGAGCTTGGTGAACGCTTAACGCATTTTGGGCTAAACGTTCCAGGTTCTCCCAATCTTGTAATTTCCTGAAAATTCGGCTAAAGTTAGCGATTGAATCTGCTAACAAATCCGGTCGATTCGCCTGCTCAAATGCTTGCAGCGTTTGGTGTAAATGGTCTCTTGTCGTTGCCCAAATTGGATGCTCAAGGGGATGCGCTAACGCCTGGTGATAGTAACAATCAACAGTCCGGAATAGAATATAACCTTGGCGTTCCCAATTTCCCAGTTGCCCCCAATGTTCTCCCGCTCGTTGATAATACTCTAATGCCGCGTCTGGTTTGTTATTGTTATGTTTAACAAAACCCAGTAACGATTCTAAATTTGCCGCTAATTCTGGTTCTATAGTCCGTTCACCCTGGCACAAATCTGCTTGTGCTGCTTCCAGTTCTGATTCTAGTTCTAGACTCTCTTTCCAATCAATGGCGACATTGGGCGTAAAAAAATTGGTAGCTTGATCTTCAATAAAAGCCGCTAGCTCTTCTGCGCTAATGTTAAACTCTGTACTCGTCCCCCAACTTTCCAAATTAGGAGCCAACTGCATCCA
>DNXU01000344.1:1200-5360 GCA_003505715.1 Cyanobacteria bacterium UBA8803
TCCGAAACTCCTCCCGTACTAAATCCGCAGAAGATAATAGTTCTGCTAGAGATAGTACCGATTCTAACCCCAAAACCATTAATGCCCCAGGCTGTTCCCCGGCTAGTTCGGCCTGGATTCGAGCATAAAGCGCTGTATCATTGGGGTTAAGCGTTAAAGTCCGAATGTCAACCGGACAAAGTTCCTCCAGACGTTGAATCAGACGCGATCGCAACGAGGTATAGTTACACCGTGCAAACACGAGCAAAAACCGTCCTTGATACGCCTCAATCGTCCAAGCCAACTCCTCTAGCGCTGATTCGTTAGCAATGACAATCTCTTCAGGATGGTGCGACTCGCTCATAAGAGTAGCTCTTTGGAATCATTTAAAATCGGATTAATATCAAACCACGATTCACCGCGATCGCAATATTCAAACACTAACCGAGTGTGAATTAATTTCCGGTAACCGTCATCACCGCTCACTTTTTTCCGTTGTTGAACATGACGCAGCAACTCCCATTCTCTATCATCAATTGATTTTGTCATTTCATTGCGACGAGCGCGAATGACGGCTTCCAAGGTTGCACGGGTTAGCTTTCCGTGCTTTCTATCCTTCTTAATCCAGTCCAGTAACAGTTTCAGCAAGTCTCGCACATGACCACCACTGACCCGACACAAGTAGTCTAAACTATCAGAGTGGTCGAAAACATGGTCAATTTTGCTCAGACGCGCTGACTGCTCCAAGTCAGGAAACGCTCTTGCCATAACCATCTGCCGTAGCAATACCATCCCCTCTTCACAGTCACTGCCATCAATATGCTGTACCTGTACCATTGGCAGGACTTTCGGTTCTTCAGAGTATCGTTGCGTTAACCTACCATAGTCATCGGCAAATTTCAGCGCCAAGGGCATGGTATAAACTAAATGGCAGTTAAACTTCTGCAAATATTCCGCCTGATCAATAAAAATATATTCCTGTTGCGGACGCCCCCAGTTTTTGTGTTGACCGTCGATGCGATCGAGATTATCGACAATAACGACTAGACCTTTTTTACCCTGCTTTTTCAATTGTGCGATCGCCGGGTCAATCAACTCCTGATTAATGGCTGCCAATAACTCTGTTTTCTTCGGCCCCAAGAACTGGTTTAAGCGTTCCCGCAATCCAGAATCTGCTCTCGCCTTTGCCGTAATCTTACCAATTCCAAACGCCAGCGAGAATGTGCCTTGATTATCGGCTTTCACCTTCACCTCTGGCAACCCTGCCATTTGGGGTAACCCTAACTCAACGTCCGATAAATCGTATTCCGTTTGCAAGAGTTCCGCCGTCCGCTTCAATAACTGTTTGAGTCCTCTCGGTTCCTGAATTTCCAAGTTTTCCAGGCTTTGACTAATCCGACGTGCGATCGCCAGCAAGACATCGGCAATATCCACATCTGCCATTTCCAAGTCTTCACTGGACTCAAAATAGATAACGTGAAACCCCTCGGCTTCCAATTCTGCCTTCAGCCTCAACAACTCCGTCGATTTGCCACAACCAATGTGTCCGGTAAACAAATCGCAGGTGGGTCTATCTGGATAGTAAACAGTAATATTTTCTTTTAATTCCTCAATGATTGTGCCACCCCGTACTGGGGAAAAATCGATGTAGTATTTCCGATCCTCCGGATTGGCAAAATCTAGCGTATCACCAGGATTCGTAGCTTTAAAAAATGCCAGTAAATCTACACTCATTCGATTTTAGATTCGGCTAAATTTTCCCACGGCTCAACCCTTGAGCTGTAGATAGTCTATTTTACCATAGACTTGAAAAGTAAAGAGCGCCAAAAATCTAATAGATAAATTTGCTACCAGACAAATACATCCCACCTATACATCCCGCCCGGAAATTAATTTCCGGGCTAATAGCTTAAGTCGGTTAAAAACCGACTAAAATACCATAAAATTATATCCTGTCCGGTGGCATTGATATGGTTTGTAGTAACCACTTCAGTGGTTGAAAAGGCTCTATTGTCAACCACTGAAGTGGTTACTACGAACCTTTTTATACCCTGGCGGGGTTTGATACTTTTGCGATAAGTCTAATGCTGATGCCAACATACTTGATATGAGACCACTCTCCACCAATTACGATTCCCCTTGGAAAGATGCCCTAGAAACCTATTTTGAAGACTTTATTGCCTTCTTTCTACCTCAAGCCCATCAGGAAATAGATTGGCGTCGAGGTTATGAGTTCTTAGACAAAGAGCTGACACAAGTCGTGCGCGATGCCGAATTAGGGCGGCGTTTAGTCGATAAATTAGCTAAGGTTTATTTACTGACGACGGGTGAAGAAGCCTGGGTCTTAATTCATATAGAAGTACAAAGCCAGGAAGAAACTAACTTTGCCGAAAGGATGTTCGTTTACCATTACCGCATTTTCGACCGTTACAGACGCAAAGTGGCCAGTTTAGCCGTCTTGGGAGATGAACGTTCCACCTGGAGACCCAATGAGTATGGTTATCAGCTATGGGCAAGCCAGATTCAGTTTAACTTTCCCGTAGTGAAGTTGCTAGACTACTCCCAGAGGTGGTCAACATTAGAGGCTTCGCGAAACCCTTTCGCTACCGTAGTCATGGCTCATCTGCAAGCCCAAGAAACACGCGATAATAGAGTAAGGCGCAAAGAACTCAAACTGGCTCTAATCCGGCGGCTGTACGAACAAGGCTACGAGCGAGAAGACATAGTTAACCTATTTCATTTTATAGATTGGGTAATGAGTTTACCTCAAGAGTTAGAAGATGAATTTTGGTTGGAAGTAGTTCAGTACGAGGAGGAAACGAGAATGCCATATATCACCAGTGTTGAAAGAAGGGGAATACAAAAAGGACGCCAACAGGGTCATCAAGAGGGAATTAGGGAAGGACTGTTGGCAGGGATCGAATTGGGCTTAGGGCTGAAATTTGGCAGGGAGGGGTTAGATCTATTACCGGAGATATTAGAAATTGAGAATGTAGAACAATTAAGAGCGATTCTTACCGGGCTAAAAACCGTGAAGACGCTAGAGGAACTGCGTCAGTTCTGTAGCCTTACCGAGGGAATGAGGCGAGGACTGTTAGAAGGTATTGAAATGGGTTTGAGATTGAAATTTGGTAGCGAAGAGTTAGACATATTTGCCGAAATCTCCGAAATTCAGGATGTGGAACAACTAAGAGCGATTCTCGCAGCACTGCCAACGGTAAGTACAATAGATGAACTGCGCCAAATCTATCAGGCTCTCCCTTTTCCACAAAACTGAACCATGTGAGTATTTGTACTTAGCAATTGTCTGAGTATGAGGATAATTGAGTATTTATATGGTACTGGCTGAGTAAGGTAGCAAGTATTCTAAGCTAGTTGTAAGAGAAGGAGATCCCATGGGTCAGCCCCGTGTTTTAGTCGTTACTTCCTGCACTGGGGAAAAGCGTTACCAGTTTGCAAATCAATAGGTTCTTTAGTACCTAGTATGCCAAATACATAGCAGAAAAAGCAAAAAAGAGATGAAATCACTCTATCTAATAGAAGCCCAATAGACACCTGACACAATAGGATAAAGAGCAATTAACACTTCACTAACCCAATGACTCCTCAACTAATGGTTCAACCCTCAACCCTAATGTCTTCTGGCATTAGAATGAGCGAATTCGGCAACATTTACCTATTCAAGTTCACCTCGGAGCTACAATCTCGCTTTGAAGAACTTCTAGAGAAGAAAAAAGCTGATATACTCACCCCAGAAGAAGAAGCTGAATACGTCGGAATATCGGAACTAGAGCGGATTTTTACCTTAATTAACGCTCAACTTGCAGCCAAAAGTAAATGGTGCCCAACGCAACTCGAAGACTTGTACGACAACGAGCCAGATACCTCTGTGAATACTGTCACTCCCCCGAATACCTGAGTCCAGACCGTTTCACCATTGACCACATCATGCCTCAGTCTCTGGGAAAGTCAGACGAACCTGATAACCTCGCCTTAGCCTGTCATCGCTGTAACGAGCGTCACTATAACTTTACATCGGGCATTGACCCCCAAACCCAAAAAGAAATTCCCCTATTTAACCCCCGTCAACAACAGTGGTCTGAACATTTTATCTGGACAAAAGATGGTACAAAAATTGTCGGCACAACCCCTACATGTAATTTCTCCCCCCAGGATTGGGG
>DNXU01000344.1:5374-6529 GCA_003505715.1 Cyanobacteria bacterium UBA8803
GGGCACAATGCGTAAGTCCTATGTGTATTTGTTGAGTGCAGCTCAGTATTATGATTGATGCGGTAATTGTACTATTGGTGCTGGATGACTGATGACAAAACTCTACTATCGAGGCATGGCAGAGGAAAACGGTAAACCCAAAGTGGGACGTAGCGCTCGGTTGTTGGGAGTCAGACCTGGTATTGATATTGATGTCGAACAAATGCCTAGAAATTGGTTGGATGAACAGGGATTCCTCCGACCAGAAGTAGAACACAATCCTTGGTCGGGTGAGCCTGTAGCTGTAGCCATCAGAAATACGAAAGGAATGTCTGTCTCCCTTTCAATTGAAAGTTTGCCAGCATTCCGCAAACCAGCAACATTTGGGGGAACGGGAAAAGACCCCCTTTGGCAAATTGACGATTGCAAAATTACTAAAGATCTCGAAGCCGTCCAAGATAGTGCCACGCACGTTAGCATTCTGCCAAAAGCTACAATGCTGTTGGAGAAGTACGAAGCGGCACTGGCGAGTACCCAGAACAATTGGGAGAAACTTTAACGGGCTAAGACAGCCAACAGGAGAACAGCAATGGCATGGATATTTAGCTTATCGGCTGAATGTGGGGCGCAACAAGCTGTTGCAGAGCAGTTTTCCCATCATTTTGACCACGTTTCCTGGGTTCTCTCAAATGGTAGCCAGTCCCAATGTCGTGTTGGAGTTTTTCAAGATATCGAAGAGAACTGGTGGTGTCGAGTTTCTCCAAGTCGTGTCAGTGAGGTTGGCATTGATACACCAGAAAGTGCTTATCTGATGACAGAACTCGGTATTCTGCTGTATCAGCGTTTACAGTCGGCTCCACCGTTTCGCTATGCCTTGGTAGGTGTGGAAGTGGATGAGTTTAGAACTTATACAGAATTACTTGAATGCTCTTCTAATTTGGCTTTTCCAGGACTGGTTTTAGCCATAGCAACATCCAAAGCGATGGAATTGTCTCCAGATTTTCGACCCTTCAGTCCGGGATATGTCTGGAAACCCTATGAGGGTGAAGTGTATAAGCCGCTGATGGCATCGTCAGAGTTGAAGAGCAAGCTGAACGAATTGTTGATGGTGGGTTAAGGGACTCTCAAATAAAAAAGTATCCAACTGTAGGGGCGAGTCGCTGTTTCAATATAGTA
>DNXU01000344.1:6540-6725 GCA_003505715.1 Cyanobacteria bacterium UBA8803
GTATAGCTTGACTCGCCCTGATTGAATAGATAATTAATTTATTTTTTGGCAGTCCCTAAAGGGAACCAAGGCTGTTTCAGACTAATACCACATCCTTACACGATTGCGGCAACGGTGCGTGAGCTACCGCATAACGCACCCTACTAATAGCGATCGCTCATCCGTTACATCCGTTACCAAATCCG
>DNXU01000344.1:6742-10784 GCA_003505715.1 Cyanobacteria bacterium UBA8803
CCCCTCAAATTTGGGGGGCTGGGGGGGCAAGGGTATTACTTCAGAAGGTTTCATCTGGGACTTAGCAGAAGGCGTTACCTTTTCCAAGGACGGTGAGACATACTTTTCCCACAAAGCCATCACATCAATCCTGGTGGATAGCATTGCTGCAAGTACCCCTACGACTCCCAGAATTTCCACCAGCATTACCCAACGCGGTTGTTTCCCAAGCAATTTGGATTTAGCCCTACCCCGCTTCAAGCCCAATAAATCTAGCCATTCCCGCATAGTCTGAGGACGTGTTTCCGGTGCCAGCCTCATCCCTTTCATAATGGCGTCATTCACCCGTTGCGAAATCTGAGGATTAATCTCCTTAGGCGGAATTAAATTAACCTTATGCTTCTGGCGCACCACAGCACTAGCAGGTAACTGCCCCGTCAGCAAAACATACAACGTAGCTGCCAAGGAATAAACATCCGTACAGGTTCCCCGACATATTTTGGCAGAGGCTAACTCAATCGGTGCAAATGGCTCGTCCCTCCAGCTAGCAGTTAGGGGATAATCCCATTCCCCGATCAAGTCAAAATTAGTCAGTACTGCCTGAGACTGACCCGATCGCACTCTAATATTCGCTGGTTTGACATCCCGATGCAACAAACTTTGGCGGTGAGCTGCCATCAGCGCCTCACCAATTTGTTGGATATAACGGAGTGCTTGTTTTTCGGGGAGAACTCTGTGGGTGAGGCTAGCTAGAGTATCCCCACCCACATACTCCATGGCTAGGCAAAATTGCTGCCCCTCAATAAATGTCTTTTGAACGCCTACCACATGAGGATGCTTACAGCACTCTAACTTGCGAGCCTCGTCAACAAACTTACACTTCAGGTTATCTCGCTCTACTGGAGGGAGTCGCTTGAGCTTGTCCTCATTGAGGGTTTTAATGACCAACTTGTGACCATCCTCATCCTTAGCTAGATAGGTAATAGCAAAACATCCTTGCTCTAACTCCTGCTCGATGGTGTATTTCCCGTCCTGCAATTTCTGTCCTAATTTCCAAGCCATGGATACCGACTCTAAAACCCTTGCCTTAATTCTGACAAAATGTCTTACCCATTAGGTAGTTGACAAATTAAAAAATTATGTGTAATTGGGAGTAGATTAATGGCTGCGTTACGCTGTCACTAACGCACCCTACACCTGTATTGCCCGTCGTAAGTCCAACGTTAGAGGATATTCTGAACTCAACTGCAACAAGGGCACCTCAATTTTCCCTGGTGTATGACCGTGCGGTACAAACCGTTCTACCATGCGCGATTCTGCCTCTCGGTGATTTACGGGGAATTTCTCATAATTCATGCCGTTAGGGTGGTTGACGTAGTAGGTGCAACCCCCAATTGAGCGTCGATCCCAACTATCCACAATATCAAACAATAGGGGGCTGTGGGGATTAATAGACGGATGTAGTAGTGCCCCATATTGTCGTGCCCGGAAGCGCACGCCACCAACATACTCACCCGGTACTCCTGTAGACTTTAAGGGCACTGGCTGACCGTTACAGGTTACTAAGTAACGGGATGAAAAATTATCAAGATTTGGTGAATTGCCCATCGCACCTCGCAACATCACCTGTATCCGTTCCATGGAAGAATCAACATAACGAGCCGTTCCCCCATTTCCGGCTTCTTCCCCTAAAACGTGCCAAGGTTCGATCGCATGACGCAATTCTAACTGCACCCCTTCCCGCGTAATCTCGCCATACCGGGGAAACCGAAACTCGAAAAACGGGGCAAACCATTCCAACTCAAAAGGATAACCAGCAGCTTGTAAATCGGCCATGACCCTTTGCAAATCTGAAAGCAGGTAATGGGGTAACAGGAAGCGATCGTGCAGAGTGGTGCCCCACCGCATCAAATCCCTGGTATAGGGTTGTTTCCAGAACCAAGCCACCAGCGTTCTAATCAGTAGCATTTGCAGCAAGCTCATTCTTACATGAGGTGGCATAGCAAAGGCTCGGAACTCCAATAACCCAAGCTGATAGCGGGGATTTTCCACTGGGAATAGCTTATCAATACAGAATGCCGAACGGTGAGTGTTGCCCGTGACATCAACTAGCAAATTGCGTAACAAGCGATCCACTAACCAAGGGGGCACTTCCCGATCCGGTTGCAATTGCTGGAAGGCAATCTCTAAATCGTATAAACTTTCATGTCGCGCCTCATCCACACGGGGCGACTGACTGGTTGGTCCGACAAATAAACCCGAAAACAAAAAAGACAGACTGGGGTGATTTTGCCAGTAACTAATCAAACTCCGTAATAAATCTGGACGGCGCAGGAGGGGACTCTCTAGGGTGGTAAAACCACCAATAGTGATGTGAGAACCGCCACCCGTGCTGACGCGGCGACCGTCCAGGGTATACTTTTCAGTACCGAGACGACATTGCCAAGCTTCTTCGTACAAGATGGTCGTAATCTCAACTAACTCCCCCCAATCGGCTGCCGGATGAATATTCACCTCAATCACGCCAGGGTCAGGGGTAATTTGAAACCCTACAATTCCAGCGTTGCTAGGAGGTGTGTACCCTTCAATCATTACCGGAATTCCGACATCCCCAGCAGCGTCTTCAATAGCAGCGATCAGATCGGAGTAACTTCTCGCTGACGTAAGGGGAGGCATAAATATATGAACTGTTCCCTGCCGCGCCTCTACACTCAACGCCACCCGAATGGAATTTTGGGGAGATTCTAGGGGTTCGGGACTGGGTTTAGCCCAGTTTTGGTCTAGGGCAGGAACTGCTTCTGTTACTAACTCATCATCACTCCAAGGCATCGCATTCAGCGGTAAACGGAACCCGACAGGCGAGTCACCGACGAGGAGATACAGTTTATCAGTCGGTAGCGTCCAACGGCAGGTACTCCAGCACAATTCCCCCTCCCAGAAGACTGGCAATACTGGCAAAGTATAACCCGCCAACTCACCCGTAGTTTCAAAAGCAGGGATAATACAGTCTGGATTGACACCCAGACGCTTCACCAAGGCTTGAATAAAAATCTCTGTCTCCTGCTGAGTATACCCGTAATCCTTACCATCTTCTGCGTACAGGTTGCGATCGCGCCACAGCGGCACCCCATCTGTACGCCAATAACACCCTAACGCCCAGCGCGGTAAAACTTCGCCGGGATACCATTTGCCCATACCGTAATGCAGCAGTCCGCCACCCTGAGAAAATCGCGTTTCCAAACGCTCCAGCAATTGACCTGCAAGGCGTCGTTTTTCGTCTCCTAAGGCGGCAATTTGCCATTGGGGGGATTCAAAATCATCAATAGAAATAAAGGTCGGCTCTCCCCCCATAGTCAGGCCAACCTGCCAGCGTTTTAGTTCCTGATCTACTGCTATTCCTAGAGCATCGATCTGCTGCCATTGCTCTTCAGTGTAAGGTTTACTAACTCTAGGGTCTTCTTGATACCGAGAAACAGTAACGGCAAACTCTAACTGAGACTCGCAAGGTTCTGTGGTGCCCGTCACAGGACTAGCAGCTTCTGGATCGGCGGTACACACGAGAGGAATATGACCTTCCGCTGTCAGGAAACCGGAGGTGGGGTCTAAACCAATCCAACCCGCACCAGGCAGATAAACTTCCGCCCAAGCATGTAAGTCAGCACAGTCTACTTCTGTCCCAGCTGGCCCATCTAGAGGTGGGATGTCAGCTGCTAGCTGAATCAAATATCCAGAAACAAACCGAGCCGCTAGACCGTAATGACGCAAGATTTGTACTAGTAACCAAGCCGTATCTCGACAGGAACCCACTTTTTTGACGAGAGTTTCTTCACAGGATTGAATACCTGGTTCTAAACGAATAGTATGGGCGATTTCTTGAGCTAGTTCCTGATTAATAAATACTAAAAAATCCGTGGTATATATGTCGGTTTTTTGATGAGTTTCCACCCATTCTTGTAACAGTGGGCTACCTTGCCTGAATTCTAGGAAGGGAATGAGTTCTTTACCTAGCTGCCTGTCATAGGTAAAAGGATATTGTTGGGCATAACTTTCTAAGAAGAAATTG
>DNXU01000344.1:10822-11085 GCA_003505715.1 Cyanobacteria bacterium UBA8803
TATCAACTTCGACTTGCAGGCAATCGCTGGGCTGAGGAAAGTTGAGCCGTGCTAGAAAGTTACCGTAGGGGTCTTGCTGCCAAGTCAGGCTGTGGTTTTGAGGTGCAATTCTGAGGGCATAGCTTTGAATAGGGGTACGACAATGAGGCGAAGGGCGCAGTCCTACTGTATGAGGGCCGAGGATAACTGGACGAGAGAAGTTGTAATAAATTTTATGGTTGATGCTAACTTTGATTGACATTGGTTTTTTGTTGTTGGTTGTT
>DNXU01000344.1:11127-16156 GCA_003505715.1 Cyanobacteria bacterium UBA8803
TTGGTTGTTGGTTGTTGGTTATTTGAAAAATGTTTATTAAAAAACCAGCCATTTGTATTTACTAGGTATGATAAATCTGCTCAGATAAACCTCCCTTGTCAGGGATTTTAGCAGAGCCTTCACCTAACAAATCAATGGCTGGTTGGACAATAGCAATTTGTCGGTTGGGTCGAGGTAACAAGACCAAACTTTTATCAAATATATGTTGGACTACCTCGTTTCAAACCAACCTACAGAAGCTGGGTTATCTTAGCACTTAATAATGAATAATGAAGAAGGAACCCCCTACTAATCAAGACGATGACCGCAACTTGAACAGAAGCGATCGCCTAAATTGATGGATACCCCACATTTAGGGCAAAATCGTTTGGTGCTTTGGGCGGATGTTGAGGAGGATACTGACGATCCCATGCGCATCTCCATGTTGCCCATGCGCATTTCCATGGGATTCATATTCATCTGCATGTCCCCCATTTTCAAAGGTTCCATGGGCTTCATAGGTTCCATGGGTTGCATGGGTTGCATGGGTTGTATTGGTTGCATAGGCGGCATGGATGATGCAGGGGGGCTAGCTACTTGCTGGACTTGCATCTGTTGGGAACTGCCGAAAGAGGGCATTCCACTGACTGCACTCATGCTGCCACCTTGCACTTGGATATAATAGCCGCCTTGGGCGGTGGTAATCTTTAACACGGCACCGCTAGGAGTCTGGAATACTTCAGGGGGTGCAGTCCAGTTACCAGTTGGAAAACTACTACTAGCTTGTTGCTGCTGCCCCAAACTACTGCTGATAGTGGTAACGACAGTCTGATTGCCCTGATTATCGAGATAGACTCGTTGACCCGTACCTAGCTCACATACATAAGCCATAATGGCCTCTTTGTGAAAAAAACTTTGCTGACATCATTGTCAGGTAAAGTTGGTCGATAGCTAGACTTCTTAATAATTGTGTTATTTCCGTGCGTTGTCATCCTGCCAAGGGATAGTAGCGGTTGAAAACCTTTGGCTCATAGCTTAAGCCCTCTCAAGAGGACTAACAAAATATTTCATAGGTAAGGTATTGATTCCTACCGGATTGGCAGATTGCTGGTGTGAAACAACAGGTAGAGGAAAAGTTCGGCTTGCGGACATGACCAGCAATAAGGCTAGACAGAACGAAATCATGATATCAGGGAATCAGAAAGTGGCCAGAGATCCTGCTCATCTGACGCCTCCTACTCAAACCCAGGCGGCAGAATTTTTGACGCACGGACTCGCTAAATTTAAGCAGGGCGACTATCGTGGTGCTATTGAGGAGTTCAACCAAGCTCTACGGATAAATCCTGATTTGGCCGAGGCGTACAATTACCGGGCGAGAAGCCGTTACTATAGGGGAGATTATCAAGGAGCAATCAGCGATTACAGCAAACTGATCGGGATCAAGCCTGATAATGCCGGTGCTTATAGCGATCGCGGTTTGATTCGCGCTCATTTAAGCGATCGCTGGGGAGCCATGCAAGATTACAACCAAGCGATAGAGATTAATTCTCAGTGTCTCAACGCTTACGTCAACCGCAGTCTCATGCGCGTAGAATTAGAGGATTATGAGGGCGCGATCGCTGATTGTAATGAAGTCCTAAACTTAAATCCCAATTTGGCTGAAGCTTACCTGAACCGAGGGATTGCTTATTTTGAATTAGAAGACTATGCCGCAGCTAGAGCAGATTGCGATCGCGCTTTACAGATTAATCCTCACCTTGCCGCAGCTTATTTTAACCGAGGCATGAATTACGTCGCCTTGGGAGAATATCAAGAGGCGATCGCTGATTTCGATCGAGTGCTACAACTGAATCCCAACGATGCTAAGGCTTACCTCAACCGGGGTTATACTCACCTGCAACTGGGTGATAATTGGGCCAGTATGAAGGATTTCGATCGGGCAATGCAAATTGACCAAGTTGCTGCTAAGGCGTTTTTTCACGAGATTGCTCATACTTTGCAGGACGATCTACGTGCTACGGAGGATAAAAACCAGCAACTAGTTCAAGGTTTGCTCGCTCAGGGTAATTTGCGATACGAATTAGGAGATTATCAAGCCGCACTCAAGGCTTACACCGAAGTCTTAAATCTCGATCCCAATAATACCGAAGCTTATAACCGCCGGAGTACCGTTCGTTCTGCTTCGGGAGATTATCAAGGAGCGATCGCGGATCTGGAAAAAGTCACCTCCCTTTCCTTAAAAAAGGCACCAGCCTCTCAACCAGCAACAGCAGTTACGGTACAGCCAACAGCCTCCGATTACCATCAGCGAGGTGTAGATAAGCTTAAAGTAGGAGACTTTCAGGGAGCTATTGGAGATTTTAACGCCGTCTTACAAATTAACAGTAACGATGCGACTGCTTTAACTTGCCGGGGATTCGCCTACTGCCGTCTTGGCGATAATTCTAGAGCAATTCAGGATTTACAGACAGCGGCAAAACTTTTCTACGAACAGGGAGATAAAAAGTCTGCTAAGGAAATCATCGATACGCTCAAAAAGCTTCAGAATTAGCTACTAACTTTGACTGTTCAGATCCCCGACTTCTTCAAGAAGTCGGGGATCTTGGTGTTTACAACTCCTGGTAGTACTTACTTAGGTCGAAACTGCGGCTCTACCATCTGCACCAGCGTTTTCCGAGGGGCTAATCGGGACAGATTAACAGTAATTTTATTCTGCCAGTGGCCTGCTACTACCGTACACTCATCCCGCGCTAGCGCCTCAAGAGCTTCCCGTACTACATCTTCCGCAGCATCAACTTTCTGCCTGTCAGCAGTACCACTGGCATATTTGCCAAAACCTGCTGTTTCAAAAAAATTACTCTCGGTTGGTCCAGGGCAAAAAGCTAGAAATTTCACCCCTTTGTCGTGATTTTCTGCCCACAGCGCCTCGCTAAAATGCAGTACAAAGGCTTTTGTTGCCGAATATACCGATAGGTAAGGCAGGGGTTGAAACCCAGCAATTGATGAGACGTTGATAATACTACCAGACCTGCGCTGTAGCATCTGGGGTAGAAATAGATGGGTCATGTCTACTAATGCTAGGCAGTTGAGCTGAATCATCTGTAGCTGCTTGGTGCGATCGCTTTCACTAAAAGAGCCATAATCTCCAAAGCCGGCATTGTTGATGAGTAAATCGATAGAAATCTTCTTTTTAGTAACTGTTTCAAATACTTTGGTCGTAGCCTCTGGTGCAATCAGGTCTTGCACTATTACTTCGACCTTGATTTCATGCTTTTGCTGCAATTCTTGAGCGAGTTTGTGTAGTTTCTCTGCGGAACGAGACACTAAAACTAAATCAGTTTGGCGCTGGGCAAGTTCTCTGGCAAAGGCGGCACCAATTCCGCCAGAACCACCAGTAATTAAAGCAGTTGGCATTAATCTTAAGCTTTGTGATGTTCAGTATTTCAGGATTTCAGGAGTTACTTATTGAGTATGAGTTCCTTCTGCAATCCCTGGGTTCTCTTATTATTTTAAGCCAATATTTAAAGTAGATATACCCAAAAAACTCTATCCAAAGATAGAGATAATTATGCTGCTATAATCAATAAAATTAATGGTATTGCTATAGAAAAATGGCTAAAATAAAAAACAAATTTTCATCGGTTATTCTATTATTACTAACCGCTATCCTAGTTTTGTTATTCGGCCTATACCGTCCCGTGGCTGGGGGAGAGAGAACCGAAATCCTTTGGGATACCTGGGGAGTGCCCCACATCTACGGCCAAGATGCCGAGAGTCTATTTAGGGCTATGGGGTGGGCACAAGCGGCCAGCCATGGTGATTTGATTCTCAAGCTGTACGGACAGGCACGAGGAAAGGCTGCCCAATATTGGGGAGAGCAATATCTAGACTCTGACCGCTATGTCAGAACGATGGGAATTCCAAGCAGAGCCGAGAAATGGTACGAAGCCCAAAGTCCGACTATGCGTCGCTATTTGGATGCTTTTGCCGCTGGTATCAATGCTTATAGCCAACAGAATGCCGACCAAATTGCCGATCGCTTTGAGGCAGTGTTACCCCTGAAGGGGGTGGACGTGTTAGCTCACGTACAGCGAGTAATACATTTTAATTTTGTCGTAAATCCCCAGCAAATAAGCAGTCAAAATTTAACTGCTGCTAGTTTCTCACCAGGGTCTAATGCTTGGGCGATCGCGCCTTCCCATTCCGCTAGTGGTAACGCCATGCTATTAGCCAATCCCCACTTACCCTGGTCTGACCTCTACCTATGGTATGAAACCCAGTTAACAGCACCGGGAATTGATGCTTACGGTGCGGCGTTGGTGGGGATGCCGATTTTAGCGATCGCCTTTAACAATAACTTAGGTTGGACTTTTACAGTTAATACCTTTGATGGTTGGGATACTTACGCCTTAACTCTGGCAGAGGGGGGTTATCGGTGGAAGGGTGGAGTACGACCTTTTGAAACCGAAACCCAAACCCTGAAAGTTAAGCAGGCAGATGGTACGCTGCGGGACGAGCAACTAGTGATACGGCGGTCAATTCACGGCCCGGTTGTAGGAGAAAAGGATGGGAAAGCGATCGCCCTGCGGGTAGTGGGTTTAGATCAACCAGAGATCATGGCCCAGTTCTGGGATATGGCGCGTGCTAGTAACCTTCAGGAATTTGAGAAGGCAGTGGGGCGGTTGCAACTGCCAATGTTTACTATTATCTATGCCGACCGTGAAGGACATATCCTACATCTATTTAACGGTCAGGTGCCCGTGCGGACTCAAGGAGATTGGCAATATTGGCGGGGTGTAGTGCCAGGTGACACTGCCAAGACTTTGTGGACAAAATACCATACTTATCAGGACTTACCCCGCGTCCTCGACCCCCCTAGTGGTTGGTTGCAGAATGCCAATGACCCGCCTTGGACGACTACCTTCCCCCCAACGATCAATCCTGATAATTATCCCGCCTACATGGCACCGCAATTTATGGATTTCCGCGCTCAGCGTTCCGCAAAGATGCTGATGGAGGATACCCAGACAGGACTTACGCATTGTGCCCC
>DNXU01000344.1:16300-25199 GCA_003505715.1 Cyanobacteria bacterium UBA8803
TCCCCCCAGGATTGGGGAGCTAGGGGGGCGTTCCCGTAAGTCTTGCCAGATCGGCTTTGAAGAGATGATCGCCGATAAGTTTTCATCTCGAATGGAATTAGCCGATCGCATTCTAGACGATCTAATTGCAGCAGCACGGCAGTCTGGTAGTAAATTAGCTGGTGAGGCGGCTGATGTGCTAGCAGCGTGGGACAGAAAAACAGAGGCAGACAGCCGGGGGGCAGTGTTATTTGCGGTTTGGGCGCGATCGCTACCAACCACTAATCAATTTGCAATACCCTGGCAGCCGAACTCGCCCCTAACAACTCCCGACGGTTTGGCCGATCCGACAGGTGCGGTGAAGGCATTAACAACAGCCGCCACAACCGTTAAGTTACTCTACGGGGCATTAGATGTACCGTGGGGTGAGGTGGTGCGATTGGGTTACGGTCAGGTGGATTTGCCTGCTCAGGGAGGGCCGGGATTTTTGGGGATTTTCCGAGCGATCGATATAGTACCGACAACTGGCGGGCGTTTTCAATCAGTAGCTGGGGATAGTTATATTGCTGCCATTGAGTTTAGTAATCCGGTCAGGGCAAAGGTACTAACAACCTATGGCAATGCCACTCAACCAGGTTCAGTTCATATCGGCGATCAGTTGCCCCTTTATGTGCGAAATAAATTGCGGCCTGTATGGCGGACTCGTCAGGAGATTGAGGCGAATTTAGAATCCCGCAAGGTTTTTTAACTGGCACAGGACTTATACCAAATCCGGCTCGACAANNACAACCCCTCTTATCTTCTTCCTAGAGGCTGTGCGTAGGTTTTAGGGCATTCACTCGCCTGCTAGATATGCACATCTTGCCTAAATAATCAAGTAACTACGTAGACCTCTTTTAGCATTGGTTCGTGGCACAAGTAAGAATCAGGACTTATGTAAGTCCTCAGGATGCTGTATCAAAATAGAGGTCAAAATTGAACGAACTCCCAGTTGACTATGACAGCCCTTGGAAAGAGGCTATAGAACAATATTTCGAGCCATTTTTGGCATTCTTTTTCCCCGCCGCCCATGCTGTGATTGACTGGAACTACCCTGCGGAATCCCTCGATAAAGAACTACAACAAATCGTCCGAGAGGCTAAGCTAGGGCGGCGTCTAGCGGATAAATTGTTCAAGGTTTGGCGAGTTGGGGGACAAGAAACTTGGGTATTGGTGCATATAGAGGTGCAGAGTCAACCAGATTCAGACTTTGCGGAACGGATGTATGTTTATCATTACCGTTGTTTTGATCGCTATCGCCGACCAGTGATTAGCTTAGCGGTATTAGGAGATGAACGGCTATCTTGGCGTCCATCATCTTATAGGTATGCCCTCGGTGGATGTGAATTGAGTTTAAAGTTTCCGATGGCGAAACTGTTAGACTATGAGGCTAAATGGCGCACCTTGACAGCAAGCACCAATCCCTTGGCGGTGATGGTGATGGCTCATTTGAAAACCAAAGCGACAGGCCAACACCTACAGGAGCGCAAGCAGTGGAAGTGGAGGTTGGTGAGGCAGTTGTTTGAAGGTGGATATAGTAGAGAGGAGGTAGTGCGATTATTCCGGTTAATAGACTGGCTGATGGCATTGCCGGAGGAGTTGCAGCAGGAATTTCAGGATGAATTAAGACGTTATGAGGAGGAAAGCACTATGCCGTTACTCAGTCGGTTTGAACTAGATGCCATGGAAAGGGGTCGTCAGGCGGGACTCCAGGAAGGACTTCGAGATACAGTACTGGAAGTTATGGCAACGCGGTTTGTTGAGGTGCCAGTACAACTGAGTGAGGTTATCAATGGTATTGAGGATGTCTCTGTCTTGAGACAGCTTTTGAAACAGGCGATCTTAATTAGCTCCGTAGAGGCATTTCAGCAGTTAGTTGCACAAGCTTGTAACTGGGAAAAAACGAATGAGGAAATAGCAGGAACTCCCATCGATGAATCAACAGAGTTGATTTAATTCTTCTCTAGGGTGTTTCTTTAAAGCCAGGATTTACGCAAGTACTATATATATAGTAGTGATGGTGCGGAGAGCTTGCGCATAACGCACCCTACGTATAGAGGCTGTGCGTAAGTCCTGGCTGAATTTTCTCCCCCCTTTCTTTGGGTAGGGCTAATTCATGATCATAGCTAGAAAATTCCTGAGCCTTATGTACCAAGTAAAAATTACTCCCCCAACTCCCCCAACTCCCTCACTCCCTCAGCTCCCCAAATTTTCTCTATCGAGAATAAATCCGCCCTACTTTCTTTGGGGGGGTAGGGGGGGCAAAAAATGCTGGTATTAGTGCATATCCTCCCTAGTGATGAGAAGTAAGTAGAATTGACCACAATATTTGAGATTGGTGATTGGAGATTATTTGCTCCAATCTAAAATCTCTTGCCCAGCCATCTGCACTCTCGGTTGATGGAGAACTAACCTATGCCTCTGCGCCACAGCATCCTCAGATTTGTCACTCTCATGCTTTCGGCTGTAGTGATATCTCCTCCGTTACCTCCCCTATTTAACCTCTCAGCGACTGTAGTTCAAGCCCAAACGCCTCAAAATAGAACAGCTGAAGCATTGCAGCTGTATCGGGAGGGGATGCAGCAGTTGAATAGAGGCCAATTTAGAGAGGCATTGGAGACATTTGAGCAAGTTTTAGTCATCGTTAGAGAATTGGGCGATCGCTCTAGTGAAGGGAGGACTCTCAACAATATTGGGGGAGTCTACGACAATCTGGGAGAGTATCAACAGGCGCTTTCTTACTATCAGCAAGCTTTGGCGATCCGTCGGGAACTGGGCGATCGCTCTGGCGAAGGGACTACTCTTAACAATATTGGGGGAGTCTACAACAATCTGGGGGAGTATCAACAGGCACTTTCTTACTTTCAGCAAGCTTTGGTAATTAGTAGGGAAGTGGGCGATCGCTCTGGCGAAGGGGTGACTCTCCACAATATGGGGGCAATCTACGAGAATCTGGGGGAGTATCAACAGGCGCTTTCTTACTATCAGCAAGCTTTGGCAATCAGTAGGGAAGTGGGCGATCGCTCTGGGGAAGGGGTGACTCTCCACAATATGGGGACAGTCTACAACAATCTAGGAGAGTATCAACAGGCACTTTCTTACTTTCAGCAAGCTTTAGCAATCAGTAGGGAAGTGGGCGATCGCTCTGGCGAAGGAGTGACTCTCAACAATATTGGGTTAGTCTACAAAAATCTGGGAGAGTATCAACAGGCACTTTCTTACCATCAGCAAGCTTTGGTAATAAGTCAGGAAGTGGGCGATCGCTCTGGTGAAGGGGTGACTCTCCATAATATTGGGTTAGTCTACGACAATCTGGGGGAGTTTCAACAGGCACTTTCTTACTATCAGCAAGCTTTGGCAATCAGTCAGGAAGTAGGTACTCGCTCTGATGGAGGGAGGACTCTCAACAATATTGGGTTAGTCTATGACAATCTGGGAGAGTATCAACAGGCACTTTCTTACTATCAGCAAGCTTTGGCGATCGTGCGGGAAGTTGGCGATCGCTCTATGGAAGGGAGAACTCTCAACAATATTGGGTTAGCCTACAGAAATTTGGGAGAGTATCAACAGGCACTTTCTTACTTTCAGCAAGCTTTGGCGATCATGCGGGAAGTTGGCGATCGCTCTGGAGAAGGGAGGGCTCTCAACAATATTGCTTCTCTCCTAGAGGCACAAAACCAACCCGAATTAGCGATTGTTTTCTTCAAACAATCCGTTAACGTCATCGAAGCAATTCGCCGAGATATAAGAGGATTGCCGAAAGAACAACAGCAATCCTACACCGAAACTGTTGCTAGTACCTATCGTCGCTTAGCCGATCTCCTGCTCAAACAAGATCGCCTCTTAGAAGCTCAACGGGTGCTAGATTTACTCAAAGTCCAAGAACTAGAAGATTACCTGCATAACGTGCGCGGAAATGTAAATACTGCTAAAGGATTACCTAATCTGCCGCCAGAACAGCAGATTGAAGATAGCTACCAAGCTCTTGTTAACCAAGCCATTCAAGTCGGCCAAGAACTGACCAAACTCCGACAAATTCAACCAGAAAACCGTACCCCTGCCCAAGAACAACGTATCACTCAATTGGTGAAAGCTCAAGAAAAAATTATCGCCGATTTCAATAATTTTATCACTAGTCCAGAAGTCGAAGCTCTTATTGACCAACTCAGTCGCACTGCTAAACGGCAAAATCTGGAGTTAGAAGAGTTGATTGGCTTACAAGATAACTTGAGTTCTCTGCAACAAAATGCCGTCCTCCTCTACCCCTTAATTCTTGACGATCGTCTCGAACTCATCCTCACCACTCCCGACTCGCCGCCCATTCGCCGCACCGTCCCCGTTAGCAAGGAACAACTCAATCAAGCTATTGTTGCCTTTCGCCGTGCCTTACAGAATCCCACCTCTGATGCCAAAACTCCAGCCCAACAACTTTACAACTGGTTGATTAAACCAATAGCAGCTGACCTGAAAACTGCCGATACTCAAACTATTATCTATGCCCCTGATGGCCAACTGCGCTATATTCCTCTAGCGGCTTTATACGATGATCAACAATGGTTAGTACAGAGTTACCGTATCCATAATATTACTGCTGCTTCTCTGACTGATTTTAATACCAAGCCTCTATATAGAAGTTCCGCCGGAACATCTCTACGAGTTTTAGCTGGAGCCTTTGCGAGCGGGTACTACAGTTTTAATATCGGTCAACAAGCTTTTGAATTTTCTGGTTTACCCTTTGCTGGGGTGGAGGTGGAAACTTTAGCTGAGACAGTGCCTACCACTACTCAACTTATTGATAAAGCTTTCAATCCCGATGCCACAATTCCGAAAATGGATGATTACAACATCGTGCATTTTGCTACCCATGGCGCATTTGTTGTCGGCACACCGGAAGAGTCATTTATTTTATTTGGCGATGGTCAACCAGTGACATTGCGAGATGTGGAAAACTGGGGTTTAAAAAACGTTGATTTAATTGTACTTTCGGCCTGTGAAACTGGACTGGGCGGCCAACTGGGCAATGGGGAAGAGATTCTCGGCTTAGGTTACCAAATGCAAAGAGCTGGCGCGAGAGCTGCCATTGCCTCATTATGGACAGTAGACGATGGCGGTACTCAACTGTTGATGAACGGCTTTTATGCTGCTCTCCAAAATAGCGATCGCACTAAAACTGAAGCCCTACGCCAAGCTCAAATTTCCTTAATTACAGGTAATGATACTGCTTTAGGCCAACAACGAGGTGTGGTAGTGCTACAACGCCTACGACATGGCTTGAAGCCAGAGGTTTCCCATCGCCTCAGCCACCCCTATTACTGGGCACCTTTTATTTTAATTGGTAATGGCTTGTAATCCCAATTCCGTTTATACAACCTCCTTGCCCATTTGTCCCCCAAAATAAGTCAAGGATGAGTTTCCACTGCGCTCAACTGCCGTGTTTCGGCTTGGCTAAACTCTCGAAAAATTTGGGCAAATACGGCTGAATCCAATTCATTTCCAGAAGCAGCTCTTAAAAAGAATGGTACATCTCCATCTCCGCTACAAATTAACTCTAAGATGAACTGCTTTAAGTCAGGACGATTTGATTGATTTTATCTTCTATTCTTATCTCATCTATTAGACCAGCAACTAAGCCAAGATAGTCAATATTTTGGACGGCAATTTCTGGTACTTGATTCATGGTTCTGTGATTAATCAACTTCAGAAAGCTCAACTCAATCCCACCCCATGTTTATTATTTTATACTTATCTTCTTGCTCAAAAAAGTTTTTCTCGCTTTCTGTGTTTATGATTATCTCTCATGCAAGGTGGAGAGCGCTGCTCTCCACCTTGCATGAGGATTGATTATCATTCTAATTTACCCAGAGATTTGAGTATTTTTACTTAAGATAAGTGGGAATTTGGCCATTGCCGTCCACTTTCGTCAGTGCATGTGACAGTTGAGGGTGCGGAAGGTCAGTAGACTGAAAACTTCTGCGATCGCCAAAAAATAGTAGTGTATGATACCGTTTGGGGGGAACTGTAAAAAAGCCGATTGCCTTAGACAAAGGATAATATCTGCTTATTAATAAGCCCCAAAAATCAGCCAGAGGGCAAACAAACTTCACAGGCTACCCCATAGGCACGGTCTATAGCTTGACGTAAAAATTCAAGCATCTGTTTAAGGGTAAATAGATGAGAAAAAACTTGTCTTGAGCTTCTTTTTAAACGGCTGAGATAATTCCAGATCAGATAAATCCAGATGTTAATAATTAAAAAGGATAAGGTTACAAATAGAAACCGAATGGTCGGATTTTTGATAGTAGTTTTAATCCGACACTGGCTTTTCATACGGTAACTACTCTCAATGCCGAACCGCAGACGATAGTCATCATGTATTAGGTGTAAAGATAGCTGTACTTTATAGACTGCATAGATAAAAAATTCTCGACCATGCGCTCGCCTTTTACCATTTTTATATGTACAAACTATCCACACCTGAAAAGTGACTGAGCCATATTTATCGCTGTTTAAAGTGTAAGTTGTTTTATAACTACGTCTCCCTCTAATTAATTGTCGAGTGCCTCCATGTTTGCCTCGAATAATTACTGGCATTTCAAAGGGAATATCAAGAGCTTGTAACCATCTAATAACTGGGACACAGAAAAATTCCCGGTCTAAATACAATCTTTCTATTTTCAGCTTTAAAGGCTCAATTAATGCTAAAAGATAAGTGATAATTGCCACTAAAGTGTTTTGTTGTTGAACAGCTTTGATAGCTAAAGTGACTCGTTTATTCTTCTTGATTACATAAACAGTAGCGTAAGCATAAAAAGAACAAGTGCCACTTTTAGCTTGACTTCTATAAATATATGGTGCTTCTGATGGTGATGGCTCACCATAATAAGGAATCAAGTTAAAATCAATAGCAATTTTTTGTTTGCCTTGCCGAATTCCGTCTGGTAAGCGACTTTGAAGTGCAGCATTTAAGTCTGATTCTAGAGAATTTATGTCTGTGTATTTTTCGAGATGGTAACGAATGTCGTTGCTTGTCGGAACATTTTTTAGGACTTTGGCAGTATTTTCTATACTATCTCTCTGAGTAGCTGCTCGAATCAAAATTTCAAAGATATTCTGTTGCTCACATTTGCCTTGAGTTTTAATAGGAATATGTTCGGTTAAACAGTTAACGACTTCAGACAAGGTTTTGCTATCAGTTAAAACGGGGCGAGTTGCAGTACTAACCAAACTCAATACTCCTTATCTACGTCTTGAAAATATTCGTCTCCTTTTCACAAATATGAATTTTACAGAAATTTAAGGCTAAAGCACGAGCAGCATATTTGGGCACGAGATTTCGCTTTGCTTCTCTCGTTTATTGATTAGCTCTGCTTATCATAAAACTCTCAAAGAAAAAGGAAGGAAATGTATTGAATAATACAGTTAATTAGACAAAAGTCTGAATTACTAGCCTGTTCCCCAGAGCCATCGCAGAAGTTTTCAGTCTACTGAAATTCTGGTGAAGGCGAGAATGAGTCAGACTGAAAATCCTGGTTCTGCCCACTCAGGCTCCTTCACCCGGTTTCGTCTCATCAAATTCCGTAGCGATCGCCTCAAGCTCCATCTCAAGCTGTTCCACTGATGGCAAGCTATCACGCAGCGGTTCAGGGAGTGACTCGCGTAATGTAAAGGTTGAAACACCGATCGGTTTTCCCATCTCCTGAAGGGCATACTCGACGGTAGTCTTACTCTTACTTCTACAGAGGATGATGCCAATCGTGCGATTATCGTGAGAAGAGCGGAGCAGATTATCAACCGCTGCAACATAGAAATTCATCTTGCCAGAGTATTCCGGTTGAAACTCACGCATCTTAAGATCGATGATTACATAGCAGTGAAGCTTCACATGGTAGAAGAGAAGATCGAGTCTGTACTCTTTGCCATCTACTTCAATGGAATACTGGTTACCCAAGAAGGCAAACCCTAATCCAAGCTCCAGTAAAAAGTTGCGGATGTGTTGGACAAGAGCTTTCTCCAGTTCCCGTTCCTGGGCATCTTTGCTGAGAGTGAGGAAATCTAAATGGTACGGGTCTTTCAGGAGACTTTGAGCCAGGTCGGATTGTGGACTTGGAAGCACCTGCTGGAAGTTGGTGATTGCTCCCCCCAGGCGTTGGTAGAGATCGGTTTCCATCTGAAGTACCAGGACATCCCGGCTCCAGCCGTTTTCCAGGGCTTGCCTAGCGTACCAGATTCGTTTTTCAGGCGACTTCAACTTCTCAAGGAGAGCGATGTTGTGCCTCCAGGGTAATTGTCCAACGCTGCGTTGGACAATTACTTCATCTGGATATGCCTCTGCAAAAGCCCTCATGTACATGAGGTTAGACCGGGAAAACCCTTTCAAGTCAGGGAATTCTCGACGGAGGTCTTTTGCCAACTGCTCGATAACCTTCGCCCCCCAACCCTCTTGTTGCTGCCGTTCCAGAATGGAGCGCCCGATTTGCCAGTAAAGGGTGATGAGTTCCTGGTTGACCGCCAGAGCTGCGCGAACCTGAGCAGTGCGAATGCGCTCTTTGAGGTCGCGCAAGAAGTCTTCGTAGTTGTCAGGGAGGAGAGAGGTTTTCTTCGGCATGGTCACATTGCGAAAAGCATTCTTGGTAGAGGGCGCTTCCGCACTGGATTTGGCTTTACAGGCCGCTTCGTTGCACCCGCCGCATTGCCCCCCAAGGAGGATATCGTAGCACAGGGGGGCAATGCTAGCCCCCCTCTCCTTGTTTCAGTTCCTTGATGAATTCGTTGAGGATTGACCTCAACTTCGCACGTTCCTTTGGTGGCTTTCTTATGAGGACTCTATCGCGGATTTCCTCAAGGGTTTGGAGGCTTTGAGCTGTAGCTTCACTCCTCATGC
>DNXU01000344.1:25269-26171 GCA_003505715.1 Cyanobacteria bacterium UBA8803
AGATAAGTATAAAATAATAAACAGAGTTTCGAGTCGCTTTTTGTCTAAGTTTTGAATTCAATTTTTTTAGCTTGGCGTGATTAATTAGGAAGAACATGAATATGGCTAAAGTAAATCCTTGGATAACAGGAGGACTTTTAGCAACTTTTGGGGTTGGGTGTTCTTCAACAGGAATTACCGAAAATACAGGTGATGTATCCAAAAGCTCTGTGACTCCGGCTGAGCAAACTCCTATCACGAAAAAAGAAAATACAGATAAAGCATCAGCTAAAAATGATGAACAAAATCCTTGTAGGGATATAGAGTATAGTCCGGATATAGAGTATAGTCCAGCTAGTCCCTATGGTATCGATAGTCCCGTCTACCAAGAGCAGGGGAACGCTGAATTTATGAAATCGATTAGGTATACCAACATTCCCTTGTGGGTGAGAAGAAGTTTTTTCAATCAAGGACTAAACAAACGTTATAGTTATTATTTTAGAGATATACGACCCTTATATTTAAGCGGTGACTTTAACGGCGATCGCGAAACAGATATTGCTGTAATGCTCAAAGATAAAACGCAGAACCCAAACTCGGATACCGTCTCGGATTCCGTGATGGCGATTTTTCATGGCGGTACCCAGCAAGTGACTGTAATCGACAACCCAGATAAACTGGGTGCTGATGATATTTGGACGGTTGTTTCCAAGGAAGAGACTGCTGAATATGCCAGAATACCTTCGTTCGGAAAAGGGGAAGGGATTTCAATGGCAAAAGTCATGTCAGCAAGTCGATTAATTTATTGGGATGGCAATCAATACCGCTCAGCTCAGACTAGTGATTGAAATGCTATAAGTAGCCGTCATGAACTGCTGACACCAGGACGCATGAAAATTGTCTCCCCCAGCTCCCCCAGCTCC
>DNXU01000344.1:26293-32429 GCA_003505715.1 Cyanobacteria bacterium UBA8803
GATTTGGTTACTTTTAATACAATCAGCACATCCTAAAGCAGATATATTTCTTAGATTCGGGAAATCTCCGAGAAGCTTAAAAATTAAACACTGGTAAGACCTCTAGGGTTCCGACTCACTAAACTTGTGGTCGAGTGTCTGGTCCAAGAGAGGTCAATCCGTCACTAGTCTGTATTTTAAGGAATTTGATGGATGACACGGCGGGACAAAAGCCCGGGAGAGCGTTACAGCGATCGCTGCTTCTCTCCCAGGCTTTTGTGTTTTATAGGCTGCAAAACAAAAATTTCTATCCCGGCGATTACCCCAACCTCTTAGGCACGTTTTTCCAATGGTGAATATTCATTCCATATCTCGGAAGATGGGAGAGCAAGCTACTAAACCCAATCATTTCAGTGAAGCAATCCCCAATTCAATCGCAAAACTTGAGGTACAGAACGTCTGCAAATCCTACTCAACACCCGGTAAACAGAGGTTTATCGTCCTCGAAGAGGTCAACTTGCAGATTTTTCCTAGAGAAATGATCTGCTTAGTGGGTTCTTCGGGTTGTGGTAAGTCCACGTTGCTTAATATCATTGCAGGACTGCTGCCGCCCTCTTCCGGGCAGGTACTTGTGGATGGTCAACCCGTCACTGGACGACCGGGTTCCGATCGCGGTATGGTTTTCCAAGGCTATACCCTTTATCCCTGGTTAACTGTTGCTCAAAACGTAGCATTTGGGTTGCAGTTTCAGAAGATGCCTAAAGCCCAACAGCGCGATCGCGTCCGCTATTTTCTTGATGTCGTGGGGCTAGGGAAGTTTGCCAATAGCTATCCCAAACAGTTGTCCGGCGGGATGAAGCAACGGGTGGCGATCGCTCGTGCCCTAGCGAATGAGCCTGCCCTACTCCTGATGGACGAACCCTTTGGTGCTCTAGATGCCCAAACCAAGGAACAGATGCAGCAATTCTTACTGGAGTTGTGGGCAAAAACCCATGTGACTGTTTTGATGATTACCCATGATGTAGAAGAAGCCATTTACCTGTCCCAACGAGTTTACGTTATGGGTACTCATCCCGGACGGATCGACAGAGAAATTGTTATCCCATTGCCGGAACGCCGGGATCTAGATATTAAGCTCTCCTCAAAATTTGTGGAGATCAAACGGCAAATTATTCATGCCTTACGCGATGATGCTGGCATGGCATAATTGCCAGCAATTTATATTTTTGCAATTAAGCGATAAACCGATTGATGTTGAAGTTGTCTTCTCTTGTTCGTTTGTTCTGTCTGGCAATCCTTTCTCTGGTTCTGACGATTGCCTGTACGCAGCAACCTAATACTACTAATTCGTCCAATACTAATGCTCCCCAATCCCAGCCTTTAGTATCGGCAACAAATAACTGGGTGGGATACTCCGGACATCACGTTGCCGTGGGTAAGAATTTCTTTGCTGAACAAGGTCTAAAGGTTAAAGACCTGTTTTTCCAGAGTGCCACTGAACAAATCACCGCGTTTTTAGCAGGCAAACTCGATTTAGCTTGGTTTACCTCTGGCGATGCAGTGCAAATGATAGCTAAAGATCCGTCAATTAAAATTATTTACTTGATTGACTACTCGGATGGCTCAGATGGGATTTTGGGACGGGGAATTAAAGAGCCGCAGGATGCCAAGGGAAAAACTGTTGCTCGCGAAAACATTCTGTTTGAGAGAGTTTTACTGCAAGCTTACTTGCAAAAAGCAGGCTTGACCGAGAAAGATGTCGAGATCAAAGACTTAGCATCTGCTGATGCAGCAACGGCATTCGCAGCAAAAAATGTAGATATTGCGGTGACTTACGAGCCTTATATGAGTAAAGCGGCTAAACAGGGTGAGGGCGAAATCATCTTCTCCACCAAAGGCACAAACTTAGTTGCTGACGTGATTGTTGCCCGCGACAGTTTGATTCAATCCCGCAAGGCAGACTTGCAAGCTTATTTTCGAGCCGTGGATAAAGCCGTGGATCTTCTCAATGCTAGTGACCCAGAAGCCCTCAAGATTTCAGGGGCAAAACTTGGGGTGACAGGGGATGAAATCAAAGCGCAACTCCTTGGTGCTAAACTATTTGATTTAGAAGGCAATAAGTCAGTAGGATTCAATAAAAATAATTCCAACAATTTGATGGGAAATTTAGAACTGACCGCCAAAGGAGCCTATGAATTTAAGATGGTTACTCAACCCCTAAAGGTCGAAACCCTCTATGATGATTCGATCGTACAGTCAATGTAATCATGCTAAGCAAACCTGTCTGTGACAGTTGGTTTTCTACCCAATGGATTCGAGAGGAATTGTATTCCATATTTGGACAAGAACTATAACCCAATCCTGATTCATTAAGACTAGACAATGACCGAAACTCTCACCCCTGAATTGCAAGCCCTCAAAAAATCGCTAGAGTCCCAAGGTATCAAGTATGCCCTTGCCAGCTTTGTCGATATTCATGGCATGTGCAAAGCCAAATCTGTGCCTCTGTCTCATTTTGAGCAGATGATGGCGGGGTCAGAATTGTTTACTGGGGCGGCACTTGATGGCGTTCCCCAGGATGTGAGTGATGAAGAAGTTGCTGCCCACCCCGATCCGAATTCAGTGACAATCCTGCCCTGGCAGCCAGAGGTAGCCTGGTTTGCCAGCGATCTGTATTTGCAGGGCAAGCCCTTTGTAGCCTGCTGCCGTGGGATTCTCAAGCGAGTCCTAGCAGAAGCTGCCACGATGGGTTTTACCTTTAATTTAGGGATTGAGACGGAATTTTTTATTCTCAAAGAAACGGAGGATAGTAAGGTTGTCCCTGTAAGCGATCGCGACACCTTAGCAAAACCCTGTTACGATCTGCAAGGATTGCTGGATAACTACACCTGGGTGACGGAAATTGTCGAGGCGATGAACAGCCTGGGTTGGGATGTGTATTCCTTTGACCACGAAGACGGCAACGGGCAGTTTGAAACGGATTTTGCCTACTGCGATGCTCTCAAGATGGCGGATCGTTTCACCTTCTTCCGCCTCATGGTCAAAGAAATAGCCCGTAAGCATGGGTTCTTCGCTACCTTCATGCCCAAACCTTTCGCCAACCGCACGGGCAGTGGTGCTCATTACAACATGTCCCTGGCAGACATTAAGACGGGAGAAAACCTATTTTACGATCCTGAAGATGGGAGGGGATGCAAACTCTCCAAACTGGGCTATCAGTTCATTGCGGGTATCCTTCGCCATGCGCCTGCTATCTGTGCTGCGATCGCGCCAACCGTCAACAGTTACAAACGTCTGGTAGCTAGAGGAAGTATGTCCGGCTTTACCTGGGCACCGATCTATATCTGCTACGGCAACAATAACCGCACCAATATGCTGCGAATTCCCCTGGCAGGTGGGCGGGTGGAGTGTCGTGCTGCCGACATTTCCAGCAACCTGTATCTGGGTGCGGCAATGATCCTAGCCGCAGGATTAGAAGGCATCCGGGAAGGACTCGATCCAGGAGATCCTCATACAGAAAATATGTACAACTACTCCCTGGCACAACTGGTAGATATGGGAATTAGCTTCCTACCCCGTAACCTGGGTGAAGCGATCGTCGCCTTTGCTCGCGATCCTTTAAGCGAGAAAGTTATGGGTTCGTTGATGTATAAAACTTATGTGGAATATAAATCTCAGGAGTGGGAGGAGTATCACACCCATATCTCAGACTGGGAAATTCAGCGGTATCTCAAATTTTTTTAAATCATGCTCCAGATCCCTGACTTCTTTGGAGAAGTCGGGGAGCTTAAGCTACAGAAAATAGAAATAGTAAAGGTAATTTTAATGACTCAATCTAGTATAACAACGCCTGAATCTGCCCCCCGTCAATATCGCTATTTGCAACCCTCCGTTTTCTGGAGTATTCGTCAGGGTTTTCCCAAATGGTTGTCGTTGCTGCTTTCTGGACTTGCTCTGCTCGTGCCGTTGTTGTTGTGGACGGTAATTAGTTCCCTGAACTGGGTGCCACCCATGTTCCTACCTGCACCAGGGGTAGTGATTGATGCTGGGATTAAAATGTTCGCTGAAGACAACCTGATTGTGGATGTCTTAGCTAGTAGCGCTCGCGTCCTGGCAGGTTTTGTTATTGCAGGAATTATTGGTGTGCCCATGGGATTAGCAATGGGAACGTTTTACAGTCTAGATAGCTTATTTGCCCCAATTGTGGGCACAGTTCGCTATATGCCCGTCACGGCTTTTGTTCCTTTAATTGTCATCTGGTTGGATTTGGGAGAACCGTCTAAAATTCTCATCGTCATGCTCGGTGTTGTGCTGTATAATGCCATCATGGTGGCAGATGCCGTCAAGTTTATTCCCAACGAGATGATTAACGTTGCTTACACCCTCGGTGCCACTCGTCGGGATGTTGTATTTAAAGTGATTATTCCCGCTACATTTCCCAGCGTTCTCGATACCCTTCGCGTTAATATTTCGGGGGCCTGGAACTTTTTAGTTATTGCGGAATTAGTAGCTTCTCAAAATGGTTTGGGATTCAAAATTATTCAAGCTCAGCGGTTTTTGCAAACTGAGAAAGTTCTGTTCTGCATTGCCTTGATTGGTGTCATTGGTTTAGTGATTGATTACGGCTTGAAGTGGATTTCCCAACGACTCACACCTTGGGCTGACCAAATTCGTCATTAAACTGCCAAATTATGTCCATTCATGAGAGCAACTTGAGAAAGGGAAGCATCACAGCTATCTCTCTTTTGTCACTCTGGGAAAAGTAAAATCTTAGCCAACTGATGAAATTCATACCCACTGGACAATTTAGCGATCAGCTTTGCTGGTGCCGTAGGCAATCGCTTTCCTGATAGAAACTCATATCTTCGGCTCAAATCTGAAAGTCTCTCGCTGTAATGGTTTCAGATTTCGCTCCGGCGAGAGTGACAAAAGAGCGTTAATTCACAGTTCAGGAGGTGTACTAGTATCTCTCCACCCAGTACCGGAACTATTTCCTGAAAAACGATGCCAAGCTGGAGGTGCATTAGGATCATCAAAATTTGGGTTTACCAAGCTAACAACGCTATACCAAGCAGCTACCTCGCAAAGCCTTTGGACTCCCCCTCCAGAAATGGGATCGCCAACAACCCAGCCAGTAAAATTCTGAATAACGTGAAGCCGAGATGTAGGTGTCCCCATATATCCAGTTAAACTAATACCAGGACTGTCGTAGTAAGCAATAATGTTTCCTTGTCTAACCACATTTGCCGATTCTGGATTATCCCAGTCATTACCAGAAGCACGACGAATTGTTTGCCAAGGTGATGTTAATGGGCTACCTCGTTTAGCATAAACTACGTCTGGACCAAGCCATTGCACAGGACGAAGATTACGATATTGTGATAATGCTGAAGGGTCAATTTGAAATTGTAGTTCGACTCCATTCATCCTGTAGGCTAATACGTCCACTTCACCTAAACGGTGACCGACAATACCTGTTCCTGTATTCAGAAAACGAAGAAATCGGACACCCGTAGCACTACTAGCAGAGCTTCGTGGTCTAGTTTGCCGCTGAATTGTCCCATCATGAGGTGGTGCTTGTAGCTGTTGCTTTTGTTGTATCCCTACTTCCCGCTGTTCCTCTACCTCTTCTTCTCCCACTTCCTCTCTCTGCACTGTCGGTGGTGGTGTAGAAGGTGCAAATGTGGGAATCTGTGCTGCTGATTCCCCCTGGCGCTGAATCGTCTCTGATTCAGGTGATAACTGGACGCTATTTTCTCCTTCTGACTCTTCCTGAGGTGGTGCTGATGCCGCTTCCAAACTCCTCAGTATGGGATTGTCGGTAATCCAGTCTGTAGTTAGGGGTTTATAGGCTGGCATTTCCTTGGGGTTTTGGCTTAGTTTAGGCTGAACCTTATACGGCTGTGGTCCAAATTTAGAGGACTTCTTCTGAACTGTAGGACTCCAGGAGGACGTTGGCTTTTTGACCTGCTCGTACATATGCCACCTCGGTTAGCGCCAGGGACTTTTGGAAGAAAGTATTCTGAGTATAGGGGGTTGAAGAGATTGCTTATCAGAGTGCTTAACAAAAGCTCATTGACTGCCGCGAGAGTTAATAGTTGGAGGGCAGTGCAAGTTCTGAGCAGGAGGTAATGTATATCATGTCCGGTTAAACACC
>DNXU01000344.1:32505-32759 GCA_003505715.1 Cyanobacteria bacterium UBA8803
ATGGGTGATTTGCCGGACATCATCATATCATTGGTGGCTTCAAATCGGCGCTTAATCGTAAGTCATTACCCGGACATGATATTACCCCTTCAACAGTGGGAAAAGTTCCACTGAGTTCAATAGCAAAAACGCTCCCCTAAAAAGGAGAGCGCTTTGATAAGATTATTTAATTTTTAGCCATTGATAACGGGAGCCGTTAGAGCAACTGGGGTAGCTTCACCAGCAGCTAAATCAAGGGGGAAGTTGTGAGCGTT
>DNXU01000024.1:0-3034 GCA_003505715.1 Cyanobacteria bacterium UBA8803
AACAAACAACAAACAACAAATTAATTAGCTGGACTGTTAAAGGCTCTCATGGCTAGGGATTGAGACTGTTTCAGAGTCTCTTGCAGTTGAGCGTAAAGCTGTTCGATCTGTTGGGTTTGTTTATTAATCGTCTCTTCTAGGGACTGAATTTTAAATTCATAACTCTGTTTCGCGGCTTCCCATTCCTTCTCAAGTAGTTCGGCTTTTACCTTGGCATCTTGGTGGACTTCTTTAATTGCCTCTTCTCTGGCTTTTTTCACGGCTTCATCTAACTCGTTAGGGAAGGCTGCTACTTTCTTTTCATACTCTTTAAGCACAGGTTGGCGCTCTTGCAGAATTTTCTCCCGCTCAGACCATAGTTTTTCTTTTTCTTGATTGGCTTCTTGCAGTTCCCGTTCCTGGTTGCGTTTTAGTTGCTCGTAATCGTCGGTTTCAATTTTGCGTTGACGCTCTAATTCGTATTGATAATCTGCTTGTTGGCGCTGTCGCTCTTTAGCTAGTAATTCGTTTTGTTCTTGAACGGTACTCTCAAAGTCTTTCTCTTCTTTTGCCCAGAACTTGTGCTTTTCTGTTTGGTCTTTCTCTATTGCTGTCCGCTGTTCGGCTGTATTTTGCTCTAGACTTTTAAGATTTTCCTGGTGTTCTTGAGTGAGGAGATGTAGGGCATCAGCGACAACTCTAACTTGTTGAAGTTCTTGTAATTGCTGAGTTTCAACCGTAATTGCTAGCTTCAGCTCGTCCAGTTTAGATGTTTCTTGGGTTAATTTGTCTGACAGTCCGTTAACAATAGTACCAAATTCCAGTTGCAGGTCAGCCAGTCCTTTAACAATGCTATCGACAGTATAGGTCGATGCCACTTCTAGAACTTTTTTGTTTTTCTCTTTCTCTGCCTCTTCTTCTTTAGTGGCTATTTTTGAATCGATTTTTTTCCGGTCTGTAAGGATTTGCTGGAAGGCTTTAGAAATCTGTTCCTTACTGTCTTTAGGGGCAACCACGATCGTACTCCTTACATGATGTTTTCTGGTTTACAAATGCGATTTCTCGCATCTCTATAATTTGGGACTACACGAGTAAATCCTTAATAGTACAAATGTACTATAAATAATTTACTCCACCTACAGGGCAATCGTCAAGGTGAGATAAGACAGCTGAAGCTGCGTGAGAGCCAGCAAAACTTCAGTATTAAGGCTAAAATACTGAAAAAGGCAATATTTGGCCGATTATAGCTCTCAATCAAGCTAACCAACGTTTCCCGTCCAGACCGAGTAGTACAGCAAACGTGGCTTCTGCAAGCGGAGCTGGCAGGATCGCTCGGCGCTGATAGGTTATTTTTGAGAGCATCTGTACTAGCCCAGTAGTAGCAACCCTAGATTGAACTTCAGTTGAGTAGTACTTACACACTCGCCCCTCCCCCATCCCCCAATTTGGGGGAGTTAAATTCTGTTCCCCCCAAGGTTGGGGGGTTAGGGGGGCTACTCGGCTGATTAGATAAGATAGCCATAATAGCTAATAGAAATAACCAATTAGCCCTTAGTAATTAGCCAGAAAATGTCTACAGGCTCCTACGAAAACAACAGTTTAGCTTGGCAGCTCCAGCAGGTGCAACAACGGGTAGGGGAATGGTGGGAACTGCAAGTTTCTCGATTTTTACCCTCTCAACCTGATGAACCAGATCTCTCTTGGCTGTCTTGGTTAAATTCTCCGATTCTGGCGATAATTGCTAAGGCTGTATTTTGGTTGCTGCTAGCGTTCCTCTTAAGCTGGACAGCGTTGCAGTTTTTACAACGGTGGCAACCTTATATCAAGGCGCTGAGAAATCCACTGAGTCAGCTATCCGATCGCGAGACAACAACATCGGTGCGAGAGTTATCCGTTGCGGGTTGGTTAGAGCGATCGCAAAAATTCCAGCAGCAGGAAAACTATCGCGAAGCTTGCCTGTGCCTCTATCGAGCCATGTTACAGCGCTTACACGACAGGGGAGTTGCTCCTCATCAACTAAGTCGCACGGATGGGGAATATCTGGAATTAGTCCAGCAATTACCCCAGCCTAGATCCTATCAAGTCTTGCTGATGACCCACCAGCAGCTATGTTTTAGTAATGCTGACGCTTCAAGTTCGCTCTTAGAGCAATGTCAGCAAGCCTATCGAGAAATAGGAGAATAAAAAATTTTAGATTAAATTCTTTTTTTAACGCAAAGGAACGCCAAGAAAAGAGCAGAATAATGAATTTTGGGTTATAAGCGATCGCGGAAATATCGACGATACATTTCGCACAAGGGCATTACTGCATTACCCTGAAACTTCACTAACCCCATACTGCGCAGTTTAAAAGCTTCTGTGGTTTTAATTTCTACAGGCTCATTAGCAGCTACTACTTTTTGAATAGCTGCCATTAACTCAGCATTTTCTTGTAAATTTAATAAGTGACGGCGCAGGTGATCGCCATACAAGCCGAACTCAGTCGGAGCTGCTTGCAGTATGGTTTCCAAATTCATCCTGCCCTGGGCAATTTGATAAAGAGCCACCCGCACTAAATAGGGATGTCCCCCTGTCATTGCCATTAGTTGCTCAACCTGATGGCGCATCCAGTTCAGTCCGTGCCGCCCGATTAAATCTGCCACCTGTTCCTGAGTTAATTCTGGCAACTCGATAGGCAAGCCCACGTTAAAGGGAGACTGATTAATATTGAGGGGAATGTACACTTCCTTAGAATGCACGATAACTAACCGGAGCTTTTGCCAGATAGCCTCATTTTTCCCTCGCTCGTGCCATGCTCGTAAAAGTCCAAAAAAGTCTGTGGCAATTTCGGGATGTTGGAAGACTTGATCTACTTCATCCAAACCCAAAGTCAAAGGGCTGGGAATTTCAGATAGCAGATATCTTTGAAAATATTTTGTACATTTATTTTTGCTACCCAGGACTCCCTGCCAATAGTTATCTAGTTTAGTCTCTAAATCCAATTCTTCAGAAATGCTGGCACAAAACCATTGTAAGAATCGATCCAAATTGGTAAGAAACTCCGCATCTGCTAACT
>DNXU01000024.1:3111-4142 GCA_003505715.1 Cyanobacteria bacterium UBA8803
CGAGGTGCTTTAATTCTAATTAAGGCAGCTGGCTTGACAATGGCCTCGTAACAGTCAGATTCGATGGGGGGACGCTGGACGTAAAAGGCAGAATCTAGAGCTACTTGACCTTCCGGTTCATCTAAAATCAGGGGTTGGGGAAACGGTCTCGGCGGCATGGGTATGGTAGAGGTACTCTGTAGCGAGTCCAAGTCCCGATTGAGAATTTCTTCTAAAGCTTGTAGTGCTTCTGTCGCTGTTAGGTAGCGCTGGCGATAGTCATAGCGCACCATCTTATCTAAAATTTTGGCGAAACTGGGACTAATGGTAGTGCGATCGCTTAATAACCTACAGCAATATTCCCCAGTCTGGGTATCGTGAGGCAGCAATTTAGGATGCAAACCCGTTAAGGCTCGCAGCACGACCATGCCCACAGCATAGATATCGCTGCTAAAGTGAGGTTTAGCTGCTTGTTGTTCGCTAGGCATGTAGCCAGGGGAACCAATGGCCACGGTCGAGCTAGTTTGTCCAGAGATATTTGCAGCTGGGTTTCTGACTTCTTTAACAGCGCCAAAATCAATCAGGACAATCTGGCGATCGCAACTGCGCCTGATTAAATTAGCGGGTTTGATATCCCGGTGGATAACCTGCTGCTGGTGGACAAAGGCTAACACCTGTAAGATATCTCGCAAAAGAGCGATCGCCTCAGCTTCAACCATCGGCGGACTCGTGGTCAATTCTTCCTCTAGAGACTGGCCCTCAATAAATTCCTGAACCAGATAGAACTCTTTGTCTTGCTCGAAGTGAGCCAATAGGCGGGGAATCTGATCGTGATTGCCTAATTGGTATAAGGCTTGAGCCTCGCGCTGGAATAAGCGTTTTGCTGTTTCCAGTACTCCTGGATTACTGAGTCTGGGTTGGAGTTGCTTGACCACACACAGGGAATTGCCAGGTAAATGAGAATCCTTAGCCAGAAATGTCTGGCCAAATCCGCCTCCACCCAAATGCTTGAGGATTTGATAGTGACCCGCCAGTAAGGTTTCCATTCTCTC
>DNXU01000039.1 GCA_003505715.1 Cyanobacteria bacterium UBA8803
ACAAACAACAAACAACAAAAAACAAACAACAAACAACAAACAACAAACAACAAACAACAAACAACAAACAACAAACAACAAATTATGAAGAGATATTCATGTTGCCAAAATTGACTACAAAAGCAACATTTAAAGTTTCGAGGGACTGAACCAACCATAAAATCTCATCAATGGTTTGACGTTCGTAGTGATTAAATAAGATAGAAAATCGCTTTTCTAGATCGGGTTTGACTTTGGCGGAGAGGAGGACAATTTTTAACAATAGCCCTGTCGTTCGGATGGGGCCGATATTAGAAATTAAGTCGATAAAGATGTAGTGGTTGGGATGTTGGGGGTTGCCGACTAAGAAGCTGAGTAATTGGCTGCAAGTTCGGATGAGTAAGAAATCGTTGAGTTTTTGAGAATCGCTATCGGGTAAAGTATTTTTGAGCTGCTTGTACAAGCGTTCGTTAAATTGATGCTTGCCGTATTCTGGCTCGATAGAGCTAATCAGGTATTCGTATAAATCACCTTTAAAAGCGCGGTAAGATGGTGTTTGGCTTCTTTGGCTGAGGAAGATTCGGGCCAAGTCTCGGTAGGTGTAAGACCCTTCCACTTTTCCCATATATTGCTTGAGGGCAAAATACAGTTCGCGATCGCTTAAAAGAGTGGGGTTTGGCACTGGCTGGACGATCTTTCCTGGAGTTGAGGAGCCTTCAGCAGCAATTTTGGTTCGCCCGATCAGGTAAGTCACGTATTGGGAGAGGTTCATTTCAAATTGCCACTGCCGTTGGGTTTGAATGTGGCGGATGGTTTCCTGGTGTTCGTAAGAGCTATCCTGATTCAGTAGAGAATGGGTATATAAGTAGGGATACCGAGAAATCAATCGGCCTAAGGTAGAATCAGTGCCTTGATGGTTTGCTGCTACGGATTGATCCACTACTTGCACCAAGCGTTGCAAGGTCTGATATTCTTCACTGTGGGTAAATCCCCGTACCAGTTCCTGCAAGCGTCGAACTGAACCAGAGCGAACAGCTAAAGTTTTAAATCCAGAGGATTTTTCAAATAAAGCCACTAAATCCGCGATCGCACTCTGTTGATGTAATTGCATTTGCCAGCGGTTAACCAAGATATGGCAGCAGCGGTTGAGAATATACTTAAAATCCTGCTCGCTGGAATTTGAGATAATAATCCGGTGCAAGGCAGCGGCAACATCAGGATCGGAGTAGCCAATGCCTCTAAGAAACAGCTGCTCGAAGCGCTCGATTAATTGGGTTGGTGATTCCTTTTTTACCCAGGAGAGCAGGTGATCGTATAATATCTGCTCGTCTGGAGTTGTGCTTCGATGGTGAGCAACTTTGGGCAATTCCGGTGCCAATTCTGCTGGTGGCAAGCTAGGGTGAGGGGATGTTAGCATTCGGGGAGCATTCTCCGAAGGAGAATTTGCACGAAATCCAGGGGTAAAATTGTGCCGTTCTCCTTGTGTTACTCTTGTCCTCTGCTTCTGGTCCTCTCTCCTCGGAGATGACATCTTCAAAAGCTTTTGCCGACTGGCGTTCAAAAACTGATGATCTTGATGGTTCAGTCGTTTACCCTTTACCCAAGTAAAAGCTTCCTGTAATTGTGGCATGAGCAACAATTGGGAGTCATCTCGACAACCAGAGGCAAACCAAGCTGCCATTGCTGCTTGATAGGGTCGCACAGAAGCTAATTGTTTCTCAACCCAGCTGGCATTAAAAATTGACTCGTAAATGCGGTTATAAACCTTAATAACCGGGCAATGGTACTTCTGACTGACAGAGTGTTTGACAACTAATCCCGAAAGCCGCAGTTCCCGTTGTTCTGGACTGTCATCTGCGGGAATTTCGCCCTGCTGCAAAATTTGATGGTAGAGGGTTAGTAGGCGACGGGTGCTAGAGCTGCTGTAGAGTAAGCGATCGCGAATCGTCTTTAAATGCTCCGGTTCATCGGTAGCTTCCCAATTTTCAATGATATGCGATCGCACCAGTTTCTCCACCCACTCAGCGATGTGGGAATTGGGAATTGGGATTTGTATTTTCCCCGACTCCCCCTCCTGTTGGAGGACGATCTGACACAACTTTTGGGTGAGAAATGGTTTACCCCCTGTCCAAGCCAAAATCTCCTTGAGTACGGCTTGAGGGTTACTAACTTTGGCTGCCAATCCTTGGGCTAAGGATAGACATTCGTGCAATTGAAAGCCAGTGAGTTCAATAGCACGACCAATATTAAAGGGGGTGCGATTTTTGTCTTGAATCAACTCCGATGGAGTAGCTACCCCCAAAAGGGCAAAAGTCAAGCGCTGGTAAGCCCGATGTTCGGCGCGACTGTCATAACACGCCCGGATCGCGGCTAAAAAATCATCGACTCGGAAATTTAAGCTGAGAACGCTATCGATTTCGTCTATAAAAATAACGATATCTTGGGAAATAGTGGGCAGGAGAACTTGCTCGATAAACTCGCCCAAGCGCTGCACGGGAGAAAGCAAATCGCGATCGCGCCACCAGGTTCGCAAGTTTACCCGATCTGCTAGATTGAAACTAATCACCAATCGGCGTACTAAGCCTGCATACCACTGTTCTGGAGTGAGATTTTGGCAACCAATCTTGGTCAGGTCAATAGCAGCACAGGCAATGCCTTCAGCTTCCAATCGGCGCATAGTTTGCACCCGCAAGCTAGACTTCCCCATCTGCCGGGAATTCAGGACGTAACAAAACTCTCCAGCCTTTAACCCCTCATATAGTTCAGCATCTGCTTGCCGCCACACGTAGGTAGGGGCATCAGCAGGCAAACAGCCGCCAAACTGATAACCGTAGACTGAGGGGTAGGTATTATTCATTCATATAAACAGCCCTGGCAAAGGGTTGCACGATGGGGGCATCGAGTCGATCCACTGGGTTTCAAAATGAAGGGGTATGACCCTGCTTAAACCTATTATGAACTGGCTCAAGCCCAATCCCCACTGCTGCGACATCTGGCATATCTTGGTTTGATCTTCCCTTTAAGTTAATAGAGGGATGAGGGATGAGCCAATCAGGGCGAGTCAAGTGATATTGTCGTTAGCGCTACTACATCCAAACAGCGACTCGCCCCTACACAAGATACGCAAATACCACCGACTTGCCACTCACCAACGTGCCTACTACAAACAATCTCGACACAAGCGATCGCATCATCCCTCATCCCTCATCCCAGTTATACTCAAATTCAGTGCATTCATGCCACTAGGCAGGAGGGGATAAATGGAAGTCAGAGCCGCAGTAGCCTACGAACCAGGCCAGCCCTTAAATATTGAAACCGTGCAACTTGAAGGGCCAAAAGCTGGGGAGATATTAGTTGAAATCAAAGCTACCGGAGTCTGCCACACCGACGCCTATACCCTCTCTGGCCAAGACCCAGAAGGACTATTCCCCGCTATCCTAGGACATGAGGGTGCAGGTGTTGTCGTCGAAGTGGGAGCAGGGGTTACTAGCCTGAAACCGGGCGACCATGTCATTCCTCTCTACATCCCCGAATGCCGGAACTGCGAATACTGCTTGAGTTTTAAAACCAATCTCTGTCAGGCAATTCGATTAACTCAAGGACGAGGTGTCATGCCGGATGGCAGCAGTCGGTTCTCGGTTAATGGCACAATGCTCCATCACTACATGGGAACTTCCACTTTTGCCAATTACACCGTGCTGCCGGAAATTGCTGTTGCTAAAATCCGCCCAGATGCCCCCTTTGATAAGGTTTGCTATATTGGCTGTGGTGTTACTACGGGTATTGGTGCAGTCATTAATACCGCCAAAGTTGAACCTGGTGCCAGAGTGGTAGTTTTTGGACTGGGTGGCATTGGTTTAAACGTCATCCAAGGGGCACGGATGGTGGGTGCCAGCCAAATTGTTGGCGTTGATATTAATCCTGCCAGGAAGGCACTAGCGGAAAAATTCGGGATGACAGATTTTGTCAATCCCCACGAAGTTGAGGGTGATTTAGTGCCCTACTTGGTAGATTTAACCAAAGGCGGCGCAGATTACAGTTTTGAGTGTATCGGCAATGTTAAGGTGATGCGCCAAGCTTTGGAATGCTGCCATAAAGGTTGGGGCGTCAGCGTAATTATCGGGGTTGCAGGTGCTGGTGAAGAAATCAGTACTCGTCCATTTCAATTAGTCACTGGACGGGTTTGGAAGGGAACTGCTTTTGGGGGGGCTAGGGGTCGCACTGATGTGCCCAAAATTGTGGACTGGTATATGGAAGGGAAGATTAATATTGATGACTTAATCACTCATGTTATGCCTCTTGATCGCATTAATGATGCCTTTGATTTAATGCATAAAGGGGAATCTATTCGTAGCGTTGTGACATTTTAGGATTTTTGGCTGGTTCTTAAATGGAATAGAAGTATCTTTTTTTAACGCAAAGAACGCAAAGTTGCAGGGCGGGTTTCGACTGCGCT
>DNXU01000250.1:0-8040 GCA_003505715.1 Cyanobacteria bacterium UBA8803
TTTATGTGATTTGTGGCACCTCACCAGTCCCAAATTAGCATAGACACCTCCACCTCGCTTTTAGCAGGTGGAGGAGCTTCATTTTAGTAGCGTCGTCATTGTTTTTCCCCATTCCCCTTCGGCTACGCTCAGGGTAAACCCATTCCCCCATTCCCCATTCCCCATTCAAAGCCAATTACCTATTAGCACAAAGGGTGCCCAGTAAAAGGGATGTTGGTATTTAGATTGTTGTAATAGAGCTAGCTGAGCCTGACGAAGAGCTTCAGCTTTGGTTACATTTGGTTGGATGAGGTCTCGGTAAAACTCAGCCATGAGGTTAGCCGTGGAGCGATCCGATACCGACCATAAGGTTCCTAGGGTACTGCGTGCCCCAGAGCGGAGAGCTACGCCTGCTAATCCTAAAGTTGCTCGCTTGTCGCCAGCAGCAGTTTGACAAGCACTCAGGACAAGTAATTCAATGGGTTCTGTATCCTGGCGTTCTCGGGATCGGAGTAATTCATCCAAATCTTTGACATTAATGCGACTATCCCAGGTCAGGAGAAAGGTTTTTTCTGCCTTAGAACTGAACTGACCGTGGGTGGCGAGATGAATTACGGCGAAAGGGACGTTCTTAATCTGATTCTCCAAGGTGGTTTTTGTAAATTCTTGATTCAGGAGGATTTCCGAACGTACCTCAGAAGCGATTTGCTGGAGTTCAGACTCTACAGCAGGTAAGGCGGAAAAGCCGTGGCGAGCCTCAGTGAGTCCGCCTGTTAACACTTCAAGCCGCTTACGGTTTAGCGATCGCGGCTGCAACAACTGCAAACCCTGACTCAGAGCAATGCTGTATTTTTCGACTAAATACCGCTCTCCATCGTGGAGGGCCGCCATTGGTAGATTCCGCAAGGAACCATCTAAGACAAATACCAGAGTTTTGATGCCACTTTGAGCTAATTGAGCCTCAGCGGGTCGGATTAGCCAGTTATAGACTTGTTGGGAAAGTCGCAAGCGCTGCCGATTTGAGAACGAGGGATTGAAGGATTGCAGCATCTGATCGAGGATACTTTCCACTTCCGTTTGAGGCGACTTCGTTTCGTAATAGACTAAGGATTGCCCTGGCAGAGAAAGGATGACGGCCAAACGGTCTGATAGAATAATCGGATAGACTACGGCGGCTGTGGGATCGATCTTATCAATTTGTTCTGGCTTGGCATCCAAACAAGCTTCCCGAAAGAAATTATCTAATTCTGCGAGCTGGAGCAATTCGATGACCTTACGAGCTTTCTCTAAGTTTTGTTGGCTGATGCCTCCCCCTGGCTGAGGAGAACCTGGCACAGGTTGCAAGAGCAATTCAACTAGTTCCCGATAGACGGGTTCGACAGTTTCCCGAAAACTAAACTGAATATCAGAATTGATGGTTACTAGATCGCTGCGCAGAGATTGCAAAGTGTATACTGCTTCACTGTTAGCCGCGATCGCACCCTGTAGATTTCCCTGTTGTTTGAGAATCCTACCTAGTTGCCACTGCCAGCGATAGGCGATATCAGAGGCATTCATGGCCTGAGCAATTTGTAAGGCTGCCTGGGTCAGGTTTTGCGCTTCTGACCACTGCTGTGTCTGTTCGTATAGCCTGCCTAACTGGCCGAGGGCGTAAGATTCGGCTCTTGGGTCTTTGATTTCTCTAGCTTGTTGGATTGCCCCAGTCAATAGCTGACTAATCTCTGAATGCTGAGATGGTATTGCTCTCCTCCTATTCCCCGCAGCCCATGTGCTCATCCGAATCGAGTTCTCAGCCAGATTCACCCGAGCGTAGACCGATGCCCGACTGGGAGGGAGTTTGGTGAGTTGAGCCTGGATTTGGGGTAACAAGGATTGGGCAGAACTCCACTCCCGTTCCTTTTGCCGACAAGGGGAGACGACTGAGGCACAGGTTTCTTGGATGCTTTGAAGCAGGAGGCTCACTTGGTTGAGTTGAGCTTCCACTTTACTCAAGGAGGTTGTTGCCTGCTCGGCTGCTTTTTGATAAAATTCGATAGCCTTGGGATAATCTTGCAAAGCTCTGGCGGTATTTCCCAAACTGAAGAGGATAGCACTCGTATCGAGAGACGAGTTGAGCTGTTGGGTAATTGCCAAACTTTGCTCTAAGGCGTTTTGAGATTGCTGTAAGTCTCCTACCACTTGTAGGGCAACTCCCAAACTCTGCAATTCCGTAGCTTTGAGGAGAGAATCGGGCTTTTCTTTTAGCTTTTGATTTACCTCCTCTAACAAAGTTTGTGCCCGTCGGTACAAGCCCAACGTTTGCAAGGCTTGGGCTTGGTTAATTTGACTGCCCAACACCCCAGCTTCATCCCCAGCTTGGGCGTAAGCGATCGCAGCTTGTTCCCAGTTATGCAAGGCGGCTTCAGTTTTTCCCATTGCCAGTTGGAGACTGCCCTGAGTATTTAGGGTTTGGGCGAGAATGAGTGGGTAGTTACTGGTAGGTTGGAGGTGGTTGGCGATCAAGTTTAGGCTTTGATTAATAGCCGTTTGCGCCGCTTGCCATTGCCCTAAGTCTTGATAGGCTAACGACAGATAATTCAAGCTCAGGACTTGATTTATGCGATCGCCCCTACCCTCGTAAGAGTCGGCAGCTTGTTGCCAGAGGGCAGCTGCCTCAGCAATCCGTCCTGCTTCATAAAGGGTTCTGCCTTGTGCTAATAAGGTTGAAGCATCTGTCGCAGTTTCCTTTCCCAACGAGGCTATTCTCAACTCTAAAATCGGTAGTTGCCCCTGGGAGGGAGAATGCTGGGCTGCTACAGGTAGATCTGTGGTGACCAATAACAAGGTCAACAGGAAAAGGAGCAAGTAATAATTAGTCATTTTTTAACTTGTGGGGGCATGGGGTGGCTATAAGTTTTGAATAAGGAAATTCTTAAAGAAGGGCGGGTTTTGTTTTAGTGTTATCTGTGTATCTACAGGAGTTAATCCCTAAACCCGCCCCTACAGCCAGATCTTGGGTGTTTTTTCCATATATAGGGATCGTGGTGCATTAGCTACCGCATAACACACCATACTAATAGAGGCTAATCTAACCTCATGACTGGTTAGTACTTGTTACTGAGCAATGAGCTGGATTAGATCGGGCAGGTTGGAGGGTAACCTCAGGCGCATGGGCGACTAACTCAATTTGGCCCTTGGCATTAACGACCCATCCCGTGGCTTCTACAATTGGGGGTTGGGGATTGGTAATGGGTGATTTTTCTGCTGTTGCGGTTGTCCTCTCACCGCCTCGAAGCTCCAAAGGACGCAAATCTCGCCAAATCGTCCGACCTCTGAGTGCTTGAGTGGGGTCTTCCGGTAAGCCACCTCGCCCCGTAACTACAAAGGAATTTCCTTCATCTGCTGCGCAGCCAGTAGCAATTTGTTGGCTGGAGTCGGCAAAGTTTTTGGGTAACTCAACTATTCCTTGAGAGGGGTTAATACCCTGAATGTTCAGCGTGACTATGCCGTTGAATTGAGGCCCTAATTCCGAGGTGGCTGTGATATCGCTTTCGGGGGTTAGGCGATCGCGAAACTCAGTGCCAAAGATGCCTTGAGCGGTAACCCTTACCTGTCCCCCTCTACCTTGTTGAGCATTAGCAGTAATATCGCTATTTTCGACAGCTACTAAAGCATTGGTTGCGATCGTGATATTGCCACCATCGCTGTTACCCGTGTTGGTCGTAATCCGGCTATTGTCGTTTAATAGGATGGTTGATGCCTGTAACTCGATATTTCCACCCGTACCAGCGATAGTGGCAGCACTGAGGGCACCTTGATTATCCAACATGATAAAGTCCGCTTGCACTTCCAGGTCACCCGCTGCTCCAGCAGCCGTACCCCTCACCCCAATTTCCGCCCCATCCCGCACAATTAATTGCCCTGTCTCAATGCGTAAGTCGCCAGCGCTGCCTGCACCACTGGTATTGGACTCTATGCCACTAGGTACGATGCCATCACCGATGATGCCGAAGGAAACAGCTTCCACAGCAGGAGGGACTGAGGTAGCCACACCGCTTACTTCCACCGATTCTGATGCTCTTATGGTTAAGTGTCCGGCTGCTCCCTCACTACCTGTTGCGGCTGAGATCTGGGCACCATCCCGAACGGTCAACCGCCTAGTATTAATCGTTAAGTCACCGGATGAGGCATTTCCCCGCTGTCCCGTCACTGTCAGCAGTCCTGAAGAGGCAAACAAGCCATTGATAAATCGGCGATCCTCTGAGATACCGCTTAGTTCCACCGAATCTGCTGTTACAGTAAGATTACCTCCCATACCCTTGCCTGAAGAAGAAGCCGATACTTGTGTACCATCGGCAACAATCAGCTGGCCTGTTTCTAAAGTTAAGTTACCAGCATTACCAGCACCGAGAGCGGTGGTAAAAAATCCACCGGGAACTGCTATTCCTGCTGGTGTACCCCTTAGTTCTATGGACTCAGCGCGTACCAGCAAATCTCCGGTGTGACCGTTACTTGTCGCGCTGCCAGTAGTGCTGACAGCTGTACCGTTTAATAGTTTCAACTGATTGGCAGTAATTGTCATCTGGCCAGCATTTCCCATTCCGGCAGTACCTGTCAAGAATAGGGAGCCATCACTGAGTTGTGCTAGCTCGGAGATGTTTAGGGTCATGTCCCCACCAGCACCTTGAACTAGGGTGGTGCTTAATACACTGATGCCACCTCTAGCGAGCAAGCGATCTGCATCAATGGTGATGTCACCCGCTGCACCGCTACCTAGACTTAAACTAAATAAGCCGTTGCTCAGGTTAAAGGGGTTAAACGTTCCTTCTAACAGCTGTCCGGCAACTTGCCCGGGTGCAGTGCCACTCATTTCCACCACATCAGCGCGGAGAGTTAAGTTTCCCGCATCGCCAGCGCCAAAAGTAGAACTGGAGACGAAGGAGCGATCGCTGAGGCTAAACTGACTCGCCTGGATGTCGATACCTCCACCGTTAAAATTGCCGAAGGTATCAGCTACCAACCTTGACCCCTGAGTTAGTGCCACTTGCCCTCCTCGCACCCGAATAGTACCGCCCCCTAAGCCACTCCCATTGACGGCTGCCCCACCTGAGAGCTGGATGTTACCAAAATTTTCTATGCTTTCATATCCCACTACTAAACCCGTTGCCGTGGGAGTGAGGCTGGCGGTACCAGGACTAGCAACACTGCCCAGTTCAATCCGTCCTTGCAATGCCGTGAGATTACCACTGTTTAATACCACATCACCACCCAGCAGCGCCAAAGTTTGACCGGGCGATACTTGGAGTCCTGCTCTAGTAGTAATGCTGCCTGGATTTGAGCCAAACTGCAAGCCAAGAGGCACATTGATGGCTAGCAGGGATGGGGTTTGGGGATTAGTGGCGCTAAATTCACTACCATCGGAAAACTTGAAGCTATTGGCTGTACTCGCCATAAACGAGCCGCCAATATTGAGTTGAGCATTAACGCCAAAAACAATGCCATGGGGATTGATCAGAAACAGGTTAGCCGTGGTGTTGGGGTTGGTACTGAGGATGCCATCAATCGTGGAACTATTGGGTCCACTCACTCGGCTGATAATGTTTTGAATATCTGGGGCATTGTTAAATAAAGCCTCTGTTCCCGTGGAAATGGAAAACTCCTGGAAGCTATGAAATAAATTACCTCCCACTTGAGTTCCTCCCTCAATGAGGGTGGTATTACCATTGGGAATAACGATGGTATTGTTCGTTAAGGTGCCATCTGGGAGAATTTGCGATCGCGCTAGACCGTTATTACTAAGCAGATAGAGGCAAAGATTGCCACTAATCCAGAGAACGCGACAACTCTGTTGCTTGAGAAAACCGCCCATAACTTTTTTTGAATTTGATGCTGAGACTCCTCAGAGATAATGCCAGGGGGAGAGAGGGAGAGGGTGAGATTTTAACTGGTCACTTATTTTTGCCAAGGTGTACTAGTTAACTTTCCCTTGTTGCTTAAGCAAAACAGGGGGATTTCAGCCCTGCTAAGACACGATCGCTCTGGGAGGCAGCAAGTCCTAAACCTCCAGGCTAGTCTAAAAGCAGCCCAATAGCAGAAATATTCTTAGCAATGATGCGAATCTTGTTAGTTGATGATGAAGTCGAGTTGACTGACCCATTAAGTCGAGTTCTCAGACGTGAGGGGTATGAGGTTGATGTGGCTTACGACGGGCAGTCGGGGAGCAATTTAGCGGTGCAAGGAGTTTATGACTTGCTCATCCTAGATTGGATGCTGCCCCAACGATCGGGGTTGGAAATGTGTCAGCAATTGCGATCGCAAGGGCAAACTACCCCAGTTCTTTTCCTCACAGCTAAAGATACCCTAGACGACCGGGTGATTGGATTAGATGCGGGTGCAGATGACTATCTAGTTAAACCTTTTGAGCTACGAGAATTGCTGGCTAGAGTCCGCGCCTTGCTGCGCCGTTCTGTAGCAAGCGACACTAATACCAACCATCGCTTGCGGGTGGCCTCCCTAGAATTAGATGTTGAGAATCAGTTGGCCTATCGCAACGAACACTTGATTGAACTATCGGAAAAGGAAAGTCGGCTCCTAGAATATTTCATGCGCCATCCAGGTCAGTTATTGACCCACGAGCAAATTTACCAACATTTGTGGGAGGAGGGGGAACAACCCAGTAGTAATGTCCTAGCTGCGTTAGTGCGCTTGTTGCGCCGCAAAATTGAAAGCCAGGGCGAGACAGCTCTGATTCATACGGTGTATGGCAAGGGCTATCGTTTTGGGGAAGTTCCTAATGGGTAATTGGTTTACCCTGAGCGTAGCCGAAGGGTAAGGGGTAATGGTGCCCTATTCCCTTGGAAAAATATGCACGGATGGGTTAGCAACTGACAACTTTACCCTGGTTCCTACGGGCAACTGCGTGTTGAGGGTGGTGCGAGCATGTAGTTCTTTGCCAGAGGGGGTTTGCAAGCAATAACGGTACTCGCGACCTAGGAAGTGTCGCTCTCGAATCACCACCATCCCTGCTTCATCATCGGGCTTGAGGATGACGTTTTCTTCCGGTAGCATTAACTCACCCTGGTCGAGGGTGAGTTCGTTAAACAGTTCTAGGGTTTCTGAACTACCAATTTTAGCCTTCTGTACTGATGAATCGTTCTTGACTCCTGACAAACAGCCCAGATGGGAGTCCGCTAGCTCAGCTTTTGAGGCAATTACGGGGCAAAGACCTTCAAACGGCCCTACTTCAGTTTCCCATAGCTGCCCCCGACGGCGAGCAGGTAGAAAATTGGCTTGAGTAACAAATTCTGCGACAAACCGAGAGATCGGATGGCTGTAGATTTCTTCAGGGGTTCCCAATTGCTCTAAATAACCGTCTCGCATCACCCCAACTCGATCCGATAGGGAAAGTGCCTCTTCTCTGTCATGGGTGACAAAAATTGCCGAGGTGCCAGTTTCTTTGAGAATTGATCTTAGTTCCTCGCGCAGTCGCAGGCGCACTTGGACATCCAAATTGCTCAAGGGTTCATCCAACAGAATCAGTGCAGGTTGCGGTGCTAAGGCACGGGCAAGGGCAACGCGCTGCTGCTGACCCCCAGAAAGTTCGTGGGGATAGCGTTTTTCCAGTCCTGTTAATCCGACTAAAGCGATCGCTTGTGCGGTACTTTTCTTCACAGATACCCTAGCGTGCTTACCCTGGCGATTTTTTAATCCAAAAGCCACATTCTCGGCTACAGTCAGGTGCGGAAAAAGGGCATAGTCTTGGAAGACCATGCCCGTGTTCCGTTGTTCTGGAGGTATCCAATATCCTGGACTAGCAACTAGGCGTCCAGCCAATTCGACGGTTCCCGACTGAGGACGCTCAAACCCAGCAATAATGCGCAATAGCGTAGTTTTACCGCAGCCCGATGGGCCAAGTAATCCCAGTACCTCTCCTTGGTGCAGCGTTAATGTAACGCTGGCAACTGCTGGGTAAGTGGTGGATTCAAACTGCTTGGTGATGTTTTCTAAATGTAGAATTGCCGGTTGTTTCATCAGAGTTTTTGAGTTTCGAGTATGGATCTTATAGGGATGAGGGATGAGGGA
>DNXU01000250.1:8175-8728 GCA_003505715.1 Cyanobacteria bacterium UBA8803
ATCCTTCATCCCTCATCCCTCCAAGCGCGGAGCTGCCAGCAGCTTTCCAGCCAAGATGCCAGGTCACGGCGCGATGCTGTGAACTGCCTGACAACACTCCAAAGCTGAATTGCCGCAGCCACATCATCGATCTGAGCTGTCAGTGGCTGGTTAGTCCCACATCGACTTTTAATCGATAGTTCTTGCAAGCGGCGGTAAACTTGCCACCGATCTGCTCTGTTAATTTCAATGACTCGATCGACTTCTAGGTTGGAACTGGATGGATGCATTTCTGCTCAAGATGAGATATATTATCATTAATTTCTACAGTCATGCACCCTTTATCTCCTATAGGCTGCTAGGTTAGAGAGTCTTACCCATCGGCAACCCTCCTCAACCAGTTTAAGACAGACTGAGATCAAATGCTAATATTTCTCAACTAATTTCCATAAATTTCTGCCTAAGGGAGAGGGGCTAGGCCGAGCTAGGAAAGATAAGCAGGTCAGTTTAGACCCTCTCTCACTGCCTCATATCATGTCCGGTTGATTAACCATCATAAAACCTGTGGCAGGGC
>DNXU01000566.1:0-8359 GCA_003505715.1 Cyanobacteria bacterium UBA8803
ATTCCCCATTCCCCCTTCCCTAATTATCAATGATTGACTTAACCAAGAACCTGACCGAACAACTTACTAGCCCGAACGAGGGGGTGCGGTTGCGGGCAGCCCAAACCTTGGCCACTGCTGAGGTGCCCGCAGCTGAACAACTGCTGGTGAGTGCCTTGGGCGATTCGAGTTGGCGGGTACGACGGGAGGCGGTGAATAGTCTGGTTCAGCGGGGTGAGTCAACGATTGCCTCCTCACTGTTGCAATTGCTCCGGGAACAACACCGTAATCCTAGTATTTTGAATGGTGTCTTACAGGTGTTGCGGCGCAGCAATGTCGATACTATTCCTGCCCTAGTTGAATGTTTGCAAGATGCCGATACAGATTTGCGGATCTATGCGGCACAGGCATTGGGAGAACAGCAAGACCAACGCGCTATTCCTGCCCTGCTTCTTGTCTTAGAGGATACTGACCCAAACGTGCGCTACCATGTTATTGATGCTTTGGGACACTTGCGGGCATCTGAGGCTGTGGAGGCGCTGATTGCCATTGCGGAATCGCGGGATTTTTGTTTGGCATTTCCCGCCCTAGATGCCTTAATCCAAATTGGCGACTCGACTATAGCCCCCCGGTTGGTGCCACTACTGGCAGATGAGTTGCTCTGTACGACAGTTGTCGAGGCACTCAGTCAACTGGGGGATGCCACTGTAGTTCAACCCCTAGCTCAGTTGTTAAATCAGTCTGGTGCGCTAGTTGGCGTTATTGCTAAGGCGATCGCTAAACTGTACGAGCGCTATGAAGCAATATATGGTGAAGGCAGCTACATTACCGACTTGGCCAGTATGGCCATCGAGCCTACAGGTGTCCAAAATATTCTCAATCAACTAGAAAAAGCTAATCCGGAAGAACTCCACGCCCTGGTATTGCTCCTGGGTCATCTGGAGGGAGCAGGTGTAGAAAGTGCCCTGACTCAACTTTTAGGTCAGGCGACGGTGCGCTCGGCAGTAGTGGAAGCCTTGGTACGTTACGGCTCGCGAGTAACCGACTTACTGATCGAACAACTCGCAGCCGACGATTTAGAAATCTGTCAGGCGGCGGTTGTGGCTCTGGGACGAATTGGTGATCCTCGGGCAGGGCCAGCTCTGACACGTCTGTTGGGCGCAGACTCGGAATTAACCATCGTCACTGCTGGTGCTATAGCTCAAATTGGCGATATTCAAGCTTTCGAGCCGCTACTGAGTATTATCGGTCATCCTGATGCCGCCGTGCGTCAGGCTGTAATTGCCGCTCTCAATTCCCTCGGCCATCCCGGTATGGCGAAACGCCTGGTTGATAGCTTGCAAGATGCTAACCCCCTAGTCCGGGAGTCAGCAGTTAAAATAGCCGGGTATTTTGCTTTTGACGAATGCGTAGCACTGCTTTTAGAGCGTTGCAGCGATCCTGACGAGAGGGTACGCCGTGCAGCTATTGAATTACTGCCGTATCTGGAAAATATCCCCATGCTGCCCTTAGTTGCTTGGGCGCTAGAAGATGAAACCCCCAAAGTGCGAGCCTCTGCCGTCCGAGTTTTGAGACAAATGGAAAGTGCGATCGCCTTTCCCTACCTCCTGGACGCCCTTAACGACTCGGATGCTTGGGTAAGATATTATGCAGCACGAGCTATCGGCTGGCACGGTTACCCTGAAGCTGTAGAAAGACTAGAGGAGTTAATCTTTTCCGACCCAGTTTATTACGTGCGGGCAGCTGCTATAGAAGCCTTGGGGCGAGTTGGTGGGGCGCAAGCCGTCTCCATCCTAGCACCGTTAATCGAAACTCCAGATAGTAACAGCGATCTAGTCCGAACTACCCTCATCGCTTTAGGGCAAATTGGACATCCAAACTCCCTACCCCCCCTGTTCTCAGCACTCCAATCATCAGATCCAGAGCAACGGATCTGGGCAATCCAGGCTTTAGAGCAACGAGGTGGCATTGGTGTAGAAGGGGCATTGCAAACTATAGCCGCAACCGATATCAAAGAGGAAGTGGTACAAGCTGCCATTAAAGCATTAGCCCACTTAGCTACTCCGGAAGCGATCGCTAATTTACTGGAACTCACAGCTCATCCCACGCGCAACGCAGCCGCTATTGCCGCTTTAGCTCACCTCGGCACCGCACACCTCGAAGCGATCGCCCACGGCTTAACCCATACCAATGCCGGAGTCAGGCGTGCAGTTGTAGAAGTCCTGGCACGCATCAAACACCCAGAAGCATCAGCATTCTTGCTGAGAGCCTTAGAAGATGCCGACAAATTGGTACGTTTGGCAGCAGTCAATGCCCTAGAAAACTTAGGCAATTGGGATGCCAAGCAAAAACTGATCGTAGTAGCTAATAGCGATCCCGATCCCGCAGTACGCCGAGCCGCTCAAAGAGGTACAGGCACAGCAGTAACAGATTAACAAATCTCCCTGAAAAACTCTGCGTTCTTGGCGTTAAAAAACTCAAGATATAACTAACAGCTAATGACTAATGGGATTCCTTTCACAAAACCTCAGTTATTCAGACAGTGCCCTCACCCTATTGCATGACTTAATTCACGAGCGCACGGGTATTAACTACCAAAATGCTCACCGCGAACTATTAGCCGACAAACTGTCAACTCGGGTGATAGCTTGCGGCTTTAATTCATTTTTGGATTACTACTACCTATTGAAATACGATACTAATGCCGAACCAGAGTGGCAACAGGTGATGGATGCCATCTCGGTGCCAGAAACCTTTTTCTGGCGCGAGATGGATCAGGTACAGGCACTGGTAAGAGTGTTAGTGCCACAGTACTTTGCCTCCCAATCTGCAAAACCCCTCAGGATTTGGAGTGCCGCCTGTGCTAGTGGAGAAGAACCTCTCACTATTGCGATCGCTTTGAATGAAGCAGGCTGGTTTGAACGGGCACCTATTGAAATTTATGCTTCTGATGGTAGCCCAAGAGCCATCGCCAAGGCCAAGCAAGGATTGTATCGAGAACGTGCGTTCCGCAATTTGCCAGTTTCCTTGCAGGCCAAGTATTTCCAACAAGAGCAGGAAGGTTGGCGCGTACTACCGGAACTTCACTCCCGAATTAAATGGACAACTGTCAATTTAATGGCCTCCGTTGAAGTTCAGCCTTTAGCCACTGCATCGGTAATCTTTTGTCGAAATGTATTTATTTACTTTTCGGAAAAGGCTATCAGCCGAACCGTGCGCTTGTTTTTCGATGCTATGCCGACACCGGGCTATTTATTTATCGCTGCTGCTGAGTCTTTGTTAAAGTTAACTACTGATTTTGAATTACAAGAAATAGGAGGAGCTTTTGTGTATGTTAAGATTGAGTAATAAGAAGATGGCGGCCATCTCCAAAGATTTTAATTATTAATCATTCTTATTGACAACCTAATAAGATTTTTTTAACGCAAAGATCGCAAAGATGAGTGCAAAGAGACGCCAAGAATAAATAAATTTTCAATATGGAAAAAGTCGTGCGAGTTTTAGTGGTAGACGACTCGGCCTATGTCCGGAAAGTCATAAAGCAAATGTTATCCCGCAGTCCGTTTATTGAAGTTGTGGGCATTGCTCGCGATGGTGTAGAAGCATTGGAATTGGTCGAGCAACTTCATCCTGATGTGGTGACTACGGACTTAATTATGCCCAATATGGATGGGGTGGAGTTCTTGCGGGAGCAAATGAAACGACGCCCAGTACCAGTAATAGTAGTGAGTATTGCTAGTGAAAGCGGTCAGAGGGCGTTAGAAGCACTGGATGCTGGAGCCGTTGATTTCGTGCAAAAACCTACGGCTTTGGCTACGGAAAAGGTTTTTGAGATTAGTAATGAGTTGATTCAAAAGGTGAAAGCTGCTGCTAATGTATCTTTGACTCGTTTGTTGGCTATCCCAGCAGCCAATAATATACCATCCCCACCACGGCGCATTCTGGGTTCGGCCTCAGTGGATATAGTTGTATTGGGGATTTCTACTGGTGGCCCCCAGGCTCTTAGTTTTTTAATTCCCCAGTTGCCCGAAAACCTGCCCGTACCTGTGGCAATCGTTTTGCATATGCCAGTCGGTTACACTGAAATGTACGCACGCCGACTTGATGACATATCGCCCCTAGAGGTGAGGGAGGCTAGAGCGGAAGATGAAGTGCAAGCGGGTAGGGTTTTGATTGCTCCTGCTGGAAAGCATATGTCTTTTATCCGCCGACCTGATGGTACTGTGGTGACTCATCTAGATGCCCGCCCATTTGATACCCTGCATCGTCCGAGCGTAGATGTCCTATTTCAATCAGCTGCTGAAGTATTTCGCGATCGCGTTTTAGGGGTGGTGATGACGGGCATGGGATCGGATGGAAAACAAGGTGCAGCTTGGATTAAAGCTTGCGGCGGCNNNAAGCCGAGCCAAGTTGTGTAGTCTACGGGATGCCGCGTTCGGTAGATGAAGCGGGATTGAGCGACAAGAGCGTACCCCTCAATCAAATGGCGATCGCGATTATCGAGGTACTGTATGGCTAAAATTTTGATTGTCGATGATTCGAGCTTATCTCGCCGCATGTTGCGAGCGATACTTCAATCAGACGGGCATGAGGTTATTGAGGCAACTGATGGAATTTCCGCGATCGAGCGTTATTTTCTGGAAAAGCCCGATCTAGTCTTGCTGGATCTAGTTATGACTGGAATGACGGGAGAGGAAGTCCTAGAGCAATTACGTCAAATGGATCGGGAGGCACAAGTTATTGTCGCTACCGCTGACTTACAGGCTTTGACGCGGCAGAGGGTTGAGGAAGCTGGAGCGGTGGGTTTTGTCAATAAACCTTTTATGGCTAGTAACGTACTCAACGCCGTGAACGCTGTGCTACAAGGAGCAGTCTAATGCTATTAACAGAAGAACAAAGAGATGCCTTAGCTGAATTAATCAACATCGGCTTCGCACGCACTGCCACCTCCCTCTCCGAGCTGACAGGTTACCGCGTGATGCTAGAAGTGCCCATGGTTTCCGTCCATCCGATCTCGGAATTGGCTGCCAAGCTCGCTACTTTTGTGGAGGGTGAAGTGGCTACCGTACAGCAGATTTTCACTGGCCCGGTATCCGGTAATGCCCTGTTGCTATTGAACCACGAGGGAGCTGTGATGCTCACGGAGTTGTTGACTCCGCCTGGAACCCCCCATACCCATCGTCTAGATGCCTCAGCTGCTGAAGTGCTGACGGAGGTTGGCAATATTCTGTTGAACGCTTGTCTGGGAATGTTTGGTAATCTGCTCCAGATTCAAATCTCTTTTTCTGTGCCGCGTTTGCATCTAGATGCCCTAGATGGGTTGCTCCATTCCCTCGTCATTGGTAAGGAGGAATTGCGTTATGCCATGGTCGTCTATACAGCGTTTCACCTGCGCGAGAATGCGGTCAAGGGTTATCTCGTTATGGTACTGGGCGTTGCTTCCCTAGACTGCTTGATTGATGCGCTCGACCAATGGGCCAGCTCTGAAGTTCCTACAGTCTAATACTGAGTTGCCGAAGGAATTCATTAACGCCTCCTGCCTTCTGTTCTGGAGCCTTGCTTGGTTAATCAACCGGACATGATATAAGATCTTAGGTTAGGGACTGAAATTATCCTCGATTCCAAATTAGGAAAATTAGATTTATATATACTTTGAGCAGTGAGTAACAGCGGTCAGCCATTATCTTTCATACCGCCTACTGTTACATGCTTAGTTAAATTAGGGTACTGGTTTTTGTCAGTGTACGATCGCATTACTCTGCGTAGTAGGTAGTAATAAAACGATACAAGTCTTTAGTATCACCGTATAGAGGAATAACTTAAATTTTAAGATTAATCAGCACATATATCCTATGGTAATTAAGAGTTTTAAAAAGATCGTACATCTAAACGAGGCCATACAGCGGGGATTGGATAACCTGGCAAACCAAGGCATTTTGACTACGGATGCCCAATTGAATATTCATAGCTGGAATCATTGGCTGGAAATCCACAGTGGCTTGAGTACCGCTGAAATGGTTGGGTGCAATTTATTAGATATCTATCCCGAGCTAATCCAGCGTCGGTTAGATCGTTTTTATCATCAGGCTTTGAAGGGTCAAGTAGTTGTACTGTCACAACGATTACATGGCTATCTCCTCCCCATGCCACCGAGTATCGCGAAAAGCGTATCACCCCATATGCTACAGAGCGTCCGGATTGGGCCGCTGACAGACGGCTCTCGCATCATTGGTACAATTACTGTGATTGATGACGTTACTGAACGGGTAGAACGCGAAGCAGAATTGCAACATCAAATTGAGGCACTAGAACAAACTAAGTCAGCACTAGTGTCAGCTCATGCCCGCCTGCAACATTTAGTCTCATCTAACCCCGCGATCGTTTATACGCGCAAGCCTGCTGGGGATGGGGGTATTACTTTTATCAGCGATAACGTTACAGCAAAACTAGGATATCAACCTCAGGAATTTATTGAGAATCCCAGATTCTGGGATGAGCATATCCATCCCGATGACGCCAAACAGCTTTTTGCGATCGCTATCCATCTATTTCAACACCAGCATCACATCTTTGAATACCGCTTCCTACATCAAGATGGGACTTACCGATGGATGCGCGATGAGATGAAGCTGGTGTACAACCAGCAAGGGAACCTACAGGAAATTGTGGGTGCTTGGTACGATATTACAGAGAACAAACAGGCACAAGAGCAAGTCAGGGAGCAAGCTGCCCTGCTCGATATAGCCACAGACGCTATTCTCGTTCAAGATTTTAATCACCAAATTTTATTCTGGAACAAAAGTGCCGAGCGTCTGTATGGTTGGGACATTGTTGACGCCGTCGGTAAAAATGCTGTGGATCTTTTGTACCCGGAAACCTCCCAACTCGAACCCGTCCAAAAAAATCTTGATGAGAAAGGCGAGTGGCAGGGTGAGTTGCGGCAAGTGAGCAAAGATGGCAAGGAAATCATCGTCGAAAGCCGCTGGACTCTAGTATGCGCTCGAGAAGATAGACCGAAATCAATCCTGGTTGTCAATACCGATATTACCCAGAAGAAACAACTTGAAGCCCAGTTTCTCCGTGCTCAGCGTCTGGAAAGCATCGGCACGCTAGCTAGCGGAATTGCTCACGACCTGAACAATGTACTTGGTCCCATTATGATGATCGCCCAACTGCTACAGACACAATATCATGATGAGCGCAGTCAGCGGTTACTACCTATACTGGTAACAAATACTAAACGAGGTACTAATTTAGTCAAACAAGTTCTCTCATTTGCCCGAGGGCTTGGAGGTCAGTTTACGATTCTTCAAATCAAGCACCTGATTTGGGAAATTAAACAAATTGCCGTACAGACATTTCCCAAGTCCATAGAAATTGAAACCGATCTATCGGAATCTCTTTGGGCGGTTTCTGGAGATGCTACCCAATTAGATCAGGTGCTAATGAACCTCTCCGTGAACGCTCGCGATGCAATGCCTAAGGGTGGTACTTTAAAAATTTGTGCAGAAAATATTTTTATTGATGAGAACCAGGCTCAGCTGAATCTTGATGCCAGAGTAGGTTCTTATGTTTTAATTACGGTTTCCGATACTGGATGTGGCATTCCTCCAGAACTATTGGAGCGCATTTACGAGCCATTTTTCACAACCAAAGAAGTGGGGCAAGGTACTGGTCTTGGTTTACCAACTGTCCTTAGCATTGTCAAAAACCATGGTGGTTTTGTGGATCTGTGCAGCCAAGTAGGAAAAGGTACGCAGTTTAAAGTCTACTTGCCAGCTGTCAAAGAGGATGAAGTCCAGCAACTGGAAGATAGCGAACTTATTACAGGGCAAGGAGAGTTCATTCTTGTTGTTGATGATGAAGTTTTTATTCGAGAGATTACAGAAATAATGTTAAAAAAGTCGGGATACAGGGTTTTAACGGCCAGTAATGGTATTAATGCCGTAGAATTGTATACTCAATATCAGGATGAAATTGATGTAGTTCTGCTCGACATGATGATGCCCTCTATGGATGGGCCAAATACTATCTATCAGTTACAAAAAATTAATCCCTCTACCAAGATAATTGCCACCAGTGGGCTGGCGTTTAACGTAATGCTTGCGGAAGCGGCTGACCTTGGTGTAAAAACCTTTTTGTCCAAACCCTATTCTAAACAGGAATTATTAAAAACAATTAGAACTTGTTTGTCCAGGGATGAGGGATGAAGGAGATTAACCATAATAAAACCTGTTGCAGGCCGGGTTTCGACTTCGCTCAACCCTAGGTTTTGACTTAATTTATATCTATGAAGCCCACAATATTGATCGCTAAAGTGCTCCCCTAAAGATATTTGTTAACCGGACATGATATCATCCTTCCTCATCCCTCATCCCTC
>DNXU01000566.1:8430-10140 GCA_003505715.1 Cyanobacteria bacterium UBA8803
CCTCATCCCTCATCCTTAATACTGTTTAATGGGCAGGTATATTAAGAATGCCGTACCGTAACCTTGTGCGGAAATACACTGCACCTCACCTCTGTGCTTTTGTACCACAATCTGGTAACTAATAGACATCCCTAACCCTGTACCAGAACCAACTGGTTTCGTCGTAAAAAATGGCTCAAATAACCGCTCGGATACCTCCGGTGTCATGCCGGGGCCGTTATCGCCGATCATAATTACTACTCGATCGGAGTCAGCTAAAACTTCTGTGCAAATTATAATGGTATTGGGACTGTTTCTGATGTCAGAAGGTCTTACCAAAGTGCCGTCATAGGAGAGGCGATCTTGGTTATACTCTTCAATCGCTTCAATTGCATTACTCAAGATATTCATAAATACCTGATTGAGTTGTCCTGCATAACACTGCACTTTGGGCAGATTGCCGTAGTCTTTAATCACTTGGATATCTGGGCAATCCAGTTTTTTCGATTTCAAGCGATGATCGAGAATCAGCAGGGTATTATCAAGACCCTCGTGAATGTCAACCCACTTCATTTCAGCTTCATTCAGCCGCGAGAAGTTCCGCAAACTCATAACTATGTGAGAAATGCGCTCGGTTCCTATTTCCATCGACTTCAAGATTTTAGGTATGTCTTTCCTGATGAAATCGAGGTCAATGTCTTCTGCTAAAGCTTGAATTGACTTTGCTGGGTGAGGATAGCATTCTTGGTAGTGTTGAATTAAATTGAGCAAATCTTTGACATATTGATTGACATGAGTGAGATTGGCGTAGATAAAATTAACAGGGTTATTAATTTCGTGAGCGACACCTGCCACCAGTTGCCCCAAACTAGACATTTTTTCGCTTTGAACGAGGTGGGCTTGAGCCTGCTTAAGTTGTGCTAAGGTCTGTTGTAGTTCCGCAGTACGCTGGGTGACTAATTCTTCTAGGTGTTCCTGATGGTTTTGCAGTTCTGCTTCCCTTTCTACTCGTTCAGTTACGTCGTCAATCACCGTGATAGTGCCGATAATGCGGGAGCCTTCTCTTAGTGGCCCGATGCGCACGCTCTGTAACATACGGGGTGATGTGTTTTTGGGGATACTTAATGGCATCGGCAGTAGATAGCCATGCAAACGTTGGGAGAGGAGCGCGACTTGACCCTGCAACGCCTGATAATAAAAACGATCGAGTTGGCGTTGAGTTAGTTCGGGATAAACCTCTAATAAATTATGTCCAATGATTTCGTTAGCACTCAAACCGCTGTGGATTTCTAACCAATAATTCCAGCTCTGAATATTCAATTGAGCATCCGTCGTCAAAATCCCTTGGCTGGCTAGGTTATCTAACCCCTCTAATATGGCTGCCTTTAGATTTATGACCTTGTTCAAACTTTTAATGGTCATAGCCTATTATTTGACGATTAATCGTTAGCATTTATGCTGTTTATTTATCCAGATTTTCAAAATATATTACTGCTTTTTTAGCAGCAGCAAAATGCATACAATACTACAATATTGTTACATAATTAACCAATAGAACGCTCGGAAACCTTAAAAATGTTAAATATTTGATAGATAAGTTAACAATTGGTGATGGGTAATTGGTAATTGGTGATTGGTAATTGGTGATTGGTAATGGAAAAAACCGTTGAGTTAGCTCATAGGTAAAAAGTTAGAGCCAGTTTACCCTATTACTAATTACCAATCACCAAT
>DNXU01000566.1:10182-16440 GCA_003505715.1 Cyanobacteria bacterium UBA8803
ATTACCAATTACCAATTACCTATATTCCCAACCGTTGATACACCTCTTCTAAATGCTGGAAATGATAGCGGGGGTCAAAACATGCTTCAATCTCTGCTGGGGTTAGCTGGTTAGTGACGCGAGGGTCTTTGGTGATTAGATCGTGAAAATTGCCTTCAGGTTGATTCCAGGCCGCATGAGCGCAAGACTGAACGATACTATAGGCTTCTTCGCGACTCATTCCCTTTTCCACTAGGGTTAACATCACCCTTTGGCTAAAGACAACACCGCCATAACAATTCAGATTCCGTTTCATGTTTTCGGGGTAAACCTGGAGGTGTTTTACCAAGTCGGTCATTTCCACTAACATGAAGTGAGTTAAGATGCAGGCATCGGGTAAAATTACCCGTTCTACTGAAGAGTGAGAGATATCCCGTTCGTGCCAAAGTGCTACATTTTCTAAGGCTGCCACGGCATGACCGCGCACGATCCTTGCCATTCCCGTCAGTCTTTCGGAACGAATGGGGTTGCGCTTGTGGGGCATAGCTGAAGAACCTTTTTGTCCTTTGGCGAAGAATTCTTCAACTTCCAGAACGTCGGTTCTTTGCAGGTTACGAATTTCCACAGCAAACCGTTCCAGGGAAGCAGCCAAAAGCGCTAAATATTGAACGAACTCAGCGTGGCGATCGCGAGAGATAACTTGGGTGGAAGCGGTATCGGGTTGGAGTCCCAGTTTCTGGCAGGCGAGTTCTTCCACGCGGGGGTCAGTATTGGCATAAGTTCCCACTGCACCAGAAATCTTCCCAACTGCAATTTGTTGGCGCAGGTTGACTAAGCGATCGCGATGCCGCAAAACTTCTGCTAACCAACCTGCTAGCTTAAAGCCAAAGGTAATAGGTTCGGCATGAATACCGTGAGAACGTCCGATCGTTATAGTGTTTCGATGTTCCTGTGCCTGATAGCGGATAGCTTGACTTAGTTTTTCTACGTGTTCCAGAATCAGGTTCAGGCTGGCTACAAGTTGCAAAGCCAAGGCCGTATCTAGTACGTCAGAACTGGTTAACCCCAAGTGGATGTAACGACCCACATCTCCGACATACTCATTTACATTGGTCAGAAAAGCAATCATGTCATGGCGGACTTGGGCCTCAATTTCTAGCACCCGTTGCGGGTCAAAATTCGCCTTGGCCTTAATTTCCTCAACCGCCTCTGCTGGAATCTCACCGAGTTCGGCTTTAGCTTCACAAACAGCTATTTCAACCTGAAGCCAGGTTTTTAACTTGTAGGTTTCTGTCCACAATTCGCCCATCTCGGGCAGGGTGTAGCGCTCGATCAATGCCTGTGCCGCAGAATACAACTGTCATATTGTACAACTAAGGCAGAGGGTAGTTGGGTAAGTTCTGTTACATTGATTTGTGGCTAGTTAGTGCATGAGCATGTAAGTTTTGTCAATGTGAGGTCTTACAACACTTAGCCTATTGGCAACGGTAAAATTGGATGGAGCCTGCTGACAAGCCTAAGTTTAGAGCTAAATCGATGATAAAAGCCAGCTCATCTCAAGCAATTGCCATTAATATTCCAACTGAACTAAAACTGACAGTTACCCAGGAGCAGTTTGTGCAGTTAGCGATCGCCAATCGAGACTTACAATTAGAACGAACCGCTACGGGAGAGTTAATTGTTATGCCCCCTACTGGAGGCACCACAGGCAACAGGAATCTAGATATAGAAGGACAACTCTGGTTATGGAACCGTCAGAACCGACTAGGTGTAGTATTTGATTCCTCTACTGGGTTCCACCTTCCTAATGGTGCGGATCGCTCCCCTGATGTGGCTTGGGTTCGTCAAGATCGGTGGGATGCACTTACTGGTGAACAGCAAGATGGATTTGTCCCCTTGTGTCCTGACTTTGTGGTGGAACTGCGCTCTAAAAATGATAACATGGCACCCCTGCGAGCCAAAATGAGGGAATACATGGAAAATGGGGTTCTTTTGGGGTGGTTAATTGACCGGAAAAACCAGAAAGTGGAGATTTATCGGCAAGGTCAGGATGTAGAAGTGCTGAATAGTCTTATAACTTTGTCCGATGAAGATGTCTTACCAGGGTTTGTTTTGGATTTGACCACAATATTTTAGATTCAATGGCCTGGGAGGGTTATTCTTATCGCTCGATTCAAAAAATTCTCGTGGTGATAAAGCTCCTGTACATCTTTTAGGAAGCTTTGGTTGAGATATTTAAGGATTAAACAACAGAACATCATTTCGTTCGAGTTGTGTCAAGTCATTCGCCAGCGCTAAAGACCTGTTGTGCTATCAAGTTCAACTCTGGGAACGTTAGAGATTCAATGCGGTTATTCCCTCTGAACTGACTAACTTGGTACTCACCCTCAACTAGCTGGTAGACCGAAAAAGTGGGTTGCTTGGGATTGCCAATAAAGCGTCTACCGCCTAACCCCAGGTAATCAACAATCCAATATTCAGGAATGCCCATTTCTTCATAATCCCTAGCTTTGGTCAGGTAATCGTCTCGCCAGTTGGTGCTGACAACCTCTACTGCCAGTTTGACTGACTTTCCCTGTAAGATAGTTGATGATTTCTTCCACAGTGGCTCATCTGGCAAGGCGTCTTTATCTAAGACTAGAACATCGGGCTGATAACCTGAAGGAATACTAGGAGGCTTGACAAGGTAAGTTCTGGGAATGAAGTAGCGAAGGCTTTTGCGATCGAGTTCTACATTGAGCTTTCGGTTGAGAAAAGCAGCAACCTCTTCGTGGTCTCCACTTGGATTCATCTCAACAATCACTCCCTCATGCAGTTCATAACGCCCTCGTCCATCCGGATACCACTCCAGAAACTCTTCAAATGTTAGTACTTTTGGTACGGACTGAATCATAGCGTAAGCTCCTAGCTGCGGACGGGATTGGGGAGAGCAGCTTCCAGTCTATCTGAGAATGATACAACAGTTTAACATAATTTTTTAAATTTAAAAAATCTTGCATAAAAATCAATGATTGCCACAATTATTGTCTGTCTGATTGTTGGATTAACTATTACTAGTATTTTCGTGATTCCTGTTCTAGTTCAACGGCGAAGAAACCGATTAAAAGCTCGTATTTTTCCACCTTTATGGAACGCCATCATTGAGAATAATCTGCCTATTTACCCTCGTCTGTCTCCCAGCGAACGAAAACGACTTCAGGGAGCGATTCAAGTATTTTTAGCAGAAAAACAATTTATTGGGTGTAGAGGATTGCAGGTGACAGAGGAAATGAAAGTTACCATTGCTGCTGTTGCTTGTATGCTCCTGCTTAACCAGCGAGAAAGGTACTTTCAAAAACTTCGTTCTATTTTAGTTTATCCTAGCACTTATTTAGTTCATGAAACAACTTATACTCACAATCATGTGATTGAGGAAAGATTGGTGGCAAGACTGGGTGAATCCTGGATGAACGATCAGATGATACTTTCTTGGGAACAGGTAAAACAGGACACTTTTAACTGGAGAGATGGACATAATGTTGTACTTCATGAATTTTCTCACCAATTGGATCAAGAAGATGGTAAGACGGACGGAGTTCCTGTTTTGCAGGAAAATTCAGACTATGTTATTTGGGCTGATTTAATGACCCAGGAATATCTCCGCCTTGGCCACGATGTTAAACTAGGGAAAAAGACTGTAATCGATAGTTATGGAGCGACGAATCCGGCAGAGTTTTTTGCGGTTGTAACCGAAACTTTCTTTGAAAAACCACAGCAATTGCTCAGACGGCATCCAGCACTTTATCAGTTACTTCAACATTACTATCAAATTTCTCCTGTGCTATGGGTTTAAATTAAAGGTGATAGGTAATGGGTGATAGGTAATGGGTGATAGGTAATGGGTGATAGGTAATGGGTAATCAGCAAAAAATTGCTGACCAATTACCAATTACCAATTACCAGAACAAGCTAGTTTTTCAATCCGCTCGTTGGACATGGTTAAAGGGGAAAATACATAATTATAATTTGGGCAGTTAACCTTTACCACTTTAACCAATTCTCTAATTGTTTCTTTGCGGTTGCCATCGGGATGAAAAGTAATTTCTCCTGTTGCCCCCCTAGTTTGAAAGGTTGACTCTTTTAGAGCCTTATGGACGAGATATCGGCTAGGTGTTGGATTTTTTTCTAATGCTGTAATTAAGACGCGGGTGGCGTCGTAGGTTAAAGCAGTGCGCCAGGTTACGTCTTTTGCTCCTAATTTTCTAGCCATTTTGGGAAACTGGAGATTAAGACTACTCCACTCATGCCAAGGAATAGCTATAACGAGGCAGTTCGTTGCTTTTAGAGTTAAGAAATCTTTGCTATAAACGCTATCTCCTCCTACCATTGGATAACGGCATTGATTGGCTTCGACTAGGTTTAAGGTATTATTAAATACGAATTCATTAGTGCGACCATCTGGTAATAAAACTAATACTTTGGCTCCCTGGTTTTGTGCTTGGTTGATAGCTTCATCCGCGTTGAATTCAGGATTAGATAAATCGAATTCGGCTACAATTTGGCCGCCAGTGCCCTTGTAGTTAACCTGGAATCGATCTCGGATAGATTGGCTATAATTACTCTGGGGATTGTAAAAGACTGCTGCTTTAGTCTGGTGCTTTTGGTTAATCAAGTACTGCACCAAAGTCTGAGCATATAAGCGATCGCTCGGAACAGTACGCAGAAAAAAGGGATGCTGACTAAGCGCTCCTGAAGTGCTGGTGGGAGAAATCAATAAAAGCTGGTGTCTTTGATAAATTTCAAGTGTAGAACGGGTCACTTCACTGGCATAATGACCGACAACGGCTAAAAGCTCCCTTTGTAGTACCAGCTTGTTAGCAATTCTTGCGGCTTGCTCTGGCTTATTGGCATCATTAGCAATCTCTACTTTAAGACCTTTGCCATTAATTTTTTGGCCTTGATTGATTTCGTTTTGCGCTAAGGCAACTCCCCAGAGAATTTCTTTGGCCGTGAAGGGATTTTTATCAATGGGAACTGCTACGGCAATGGTATAGGTTGGTTGGCCTGCTAGTTTGGCATTATTCAGGTAAATTAAAGACTCCGGATCGTTAGGCTTTTTTTTAAGTGCTGTTTCTAACAAGATAATGGCACCTTTTGGGTTGTTTTTGCCCAGTTCTGCAAGCCCCTTTTGTTTTTCTGGAGGTGCAGGAGTTGTCAGTAGGGATTCTTCACCACAGCTCAAATTATCTTTAAATTGAACCGGACAAGATGCCGTAATTTTATAGACAAATCCGACAATGATCACCAGAATAGCACTTGTGCCAATTCCCACTTGCATTACCTTATTCAATCTGGCTCGATGGGGATGTTCTATCTCCCAGAGACGTTGGCGTATCTTCTGGATATTTTGAGGTCGTTTACATGGGGATTCATCCATCATCTCGTCAAGCAATATTGCTAACTTTTTAGAAATCTTTGGCACATCGGTTCGCCAATTAAACTGAACTGTCTGGCTGTCTTCAATGTTTAAAGGGTGTTTGCCAGTTAGCAAATGGATAAAGGTGCGTCCTAAGGCATAGAAATCTGAGTATTGGCTAGGTTGGCCCCTGGCTTGTTCTGGTGGTGTATAACCGGGCGAGATAATAACTGTACCGCTATTATGTTGCAAACTATACAAGTAAGTCTTTGTGACTTCCTTAACGGCACCAAAGTCAATCAATACTAGTTGTCCATTAGGGCGTAGCATAATATTAGATGGCTTAATATCTCGGTGCCAAAAATTTCTTTGATGGAGGACAGCCAAGATTTGCGTCAGTTGTTTTAACCAATCTATTGCTTGCTCACAAGTGATAGGTTGATCTTGGCGATCGCTCAGCCAGTCCTTCAAATTAATACCCTCAATCTTTGCCATCACCAGGCAGTGTAGTAATGAGTCGCTATCGGGCACGCTAACTGTAAAGTATCCATCTGGCTCTACTCTAGGAATTCCTGGATGGTTGAGCTGCTTAAGAACATCTGCTTCCCGTTGAAAGAGGGCAATTGCGCGATCGCAATCAGTGAGCAAGACTTTCAGAACTTTCTGAGTATCTCCATCTCTGCTGTCAATATCTTCTACTTCAAAGGTCTGGCCAAAGCTTCCTCTGTTCAGGGGCTGGATTGCTCGATATCGCCCTTGCGATAACATAGGGATTCCACAGTTATAGCAATATTTTTCATTAGTATTGACCGGATTTGTAAAATTTTTACATTTGGGATTAATGCAATACATATTTGGTAAGGTGATTGGTAATTGGTGATTGG
>DNXU01000566.1:16488-20341 GCA_003505715.1 Cyanobacteria bacterium UBA8803
TGGTGATTGGTAATTGGTGATTTAATAGGTAACGACAAGGCATTTTAATTATTTTTATTAAATCTAAACTATTTACAAGGTTTATATTCAGTTAATTAAAATTTCTTGCCTAAAAAAATAATTACTTTTACATATATAACTGTCATCACAGATATTATGTTAATAACAACTTGCTAATAAAGTAAAATATTTACTCAATTGCCAATCACCAATCACCAATCACCAATCACCAATTACCAATTACCAATCACCAATTACCAATTACCTGTCTAAGAACATATTTCCTAACAACGGGTTGGACTGTATAACGCAGTTCATCGTTTTCTGCCTGCTTTTCAATGAGCGATCGCCTTTCTAAAGATTCCAAGCTTTCACTTAATTGCGAATAAGAGGAATTAGAGATAATTTCTAGTAAATTTGTAATTGAAAGAGGTTGCTGACGATGAGCCAAATGATACATGATTTTTTGTTCTTCGGATGACAAGCGTTCAAAGGGTAAATGCAAAAGAGAACTAATATCGCCTAACACAATCGTATTTAGTTTCAAAAAATCGCCAACTTTACCATTAAAAGAGGCTTGGATAAAGGCGCTAATTATGTTTAACCATAAAGGATTACCTCGATAAATTTTTACTAGAGTTCCCCAATGGTTGGGGTCAGATAAACCTTTTTCTCTAAATACTTGTTGGGCATCTGCCTCCTGCAAACCCTCTAGTTTTAAAGAGCGGACTAGGCGAGTAGCTCCTTCTCTTGAGACAATGTCCTGCGGTTTCTCCTGTGATGTGAGTACCAAGCAACTTTGATGAGACTGCTCGGCAATGCGTCGGAAAAGTTCGCCATACCCTTCGTATCCTTCTCGGTATTGTCCAGCTCTTTCGCCGCTGCGCAGAACAGTTTGCACTTCATCAAGTACCAAGAGACATCGATGAGCTTGTAAAGACTTGATCAGTAGGGAGAGTCTGCGCCCAATATCCTCTGGGAAAGCAGTTTCTTGCGCATTGCCCAGGAATTGGATCAGTTCTGCCAGGATATCCTCTACAGTTGGAGCGTAACGGAGCGATCGCCAGATGACATACTCAAACTTTTCCTGAATTTGATCGGCTAGCATGACAGACAAAGCTGTTTTGCCAATGCCTACCATACCTAACAGCGCTACCAAGCGGCAGCGATCGCCAACAATCCATTGCTCTAACTTCGCCAGTTCTTCAGCTCGTCCGTAGAAACCTGATACATCTGGTGCCTCACCCCAATCTTGGCGGGAGCTAGAAATTTGCGGCTCTTCCGGCGTTCCATCCGTAGTGCGCTCAGCGATTCCTTGCCAGCTATCTAGCCCTACCGCTTTACAAATATCGATAAAATTTTCTTGTTGAATTGCCAGTCCCCGCCAAAACCGCTTTAAGGTAGCTTGTGAGGTGTTGGCAGTCTGCCACCAGGTCACTGTCCTGGTTTTTGTCCAACCCATGCGTTTTCTGGCGCGATCGACTATTTCCAGACCTTGTGCAGATGCCTTAAGCGAAGCCATCTCTAGTATTACTAAGACTCTTGTTTAATTGTGACTCATTAGCAGGAGCAGTAGGAAGTCTGAGACTGAAACCAAGACTGAGCCTAATGATGAGCCGTAAGGCTTAGAGAACTCCAGCATTCTAGAAGTAGGGTAATGAGTGCAAAAAATTACCTACTAGCTCTTAAGTCTCAAGGTTTCTTATGAAAACTGTCAACTTTCAATTCAAACCCTGGAGTGCGATCGCACCCCTAACTGCTGCCCTGGTTTTATCTCCCTACATCGGGCTAGCCCTTGATGTCAAAGATGTACCCAATCCCCAACAGATTAATAAGACCTGGGTAACGGACATGGCAGAAATACTAAGTCCACAGACAGAATCTGAACTGAATCAAATAATTTCTGAATTGGAGCGTAAAAATGGTGTAGAAATGGCTGTAGTGACCGTGCCAGAAACCGCTCCAGCCGCATCGCCTAAAGAGTTTACAACTACTTTGTTTAATTACTGGGGGATAGGTAAGAAAAATGAAAATAACGGAGTACTATTCTTGATTTCTCGAAGCGATCGCCGCGTGGAAATTGAAACTGGCTCCGGTCTTGAGTCGATTCTACCTGATGCCTTGGTAGGTAACATTATTAGCCAAGAGATTATACCCCGATTCAAACAAGGTGATTATGACGGCGGTACAATAGCTGGCACCCAAAAGTTAGTGGTAAACCTGCAACCCACTAACCCGCAAGCCAGCCTCGATCCTGTACAACCTAGTTCTGCTGAAATCCCTTGGTACATTTGGCTAGGTGGAGCTGCAAGTGTAACAGTTCTATTAGGAGCAATCCTAGGCCGTCCTAGAAAAAAGGCTAGCAGTCCTAGAAAGAAGGCTAGCAGCGGAGTGACCTCAGCTTCTAGTAGCCCTAACAATACCAGCCACCAGAGTAGTTCCCCTAAAAAGACTTCAACAGCCAGCCACAAATCAAGCCATCCTGTCAGCATAGATTATAGTAGTAGCTCCAGTTCAGATAGTAGTAGCAGTTACGACAGTGGTAGTAGCTATAGCAGCAGCAGTTACGACAGTGGTAGTAGCTATAGTAGTAGCAGTTACGACAGTGGTAGTGGCAGCAGCAGTTACGGTGGTGGTAGTAGCGATGGTGGCGGTGCAGGCGGTAGTTGGTAAGGTGTAATTACTCTTTGTCCTATTTGAATGTAGGGTAAGCCATTGATGAGGAGGTAGGAAAGGATGGCAATGACCATCCAGGGAACGAGCTGCTCGCCTGGGATGAAGCTAATTGATGCTTGTTTTCCCAGGATTTTATTGACGATCTAGTTTTAACTGACATGGCACTCCGAGACCATTTTCGCCCTCCTCTAAGTACCAGGCGACACTGGCACAGTTTTCATAATGCTTGGTCAACCTATATTGCTGATGACTTGAACCAATCTCTTCCAGAAGGCTACTTTGCCGAACCAAACGCTCAATTTGGCATTGAAATTGATGTGGCTACTTTTAGCGAACGAATACCAGTTAATCCAATGCATCAAACATCTGAAATCCTGGAATGGCAGCCAAGCTCGCCAACTGCAACCGTGCCATTTCAACTCACTACAGATGTGGTTGAAGTGCAAATTTTTAGTACTCAAACAGGACTGACGCTAGTTGGAGCTATTGAGTTAATTAGTCCGGCAAATAAAGACCGTCCAGGGCAGCGCTCGGCGTTTAATTCTAAATGCCAAACTTACCTAACTCAAGGCATTGGGCTAATTATCGTCGATATCGTCACCATAATTTCTGCTAACTTGCACAACGAGTTGATGAATCGCTTAAATTTGGGAATTGACCCCCTAGATGCACGATTGTACGCGGTTGCTTATCAAGTTAGTCAAAAAAATGGCAGTCCTCACCTTGATTTTTGGCAAGAAGCACTGGCGATTGGAGGCAATCTTCCTATACTACCTCTGTTTTTAAAAGGTGGACTTTATTTGCCGATTCATTTGGATATGACCTACCAATATACTTGTGTTAGGCAACGTATTCCTGAATTCAATGATTAATCTGTTGCTGATCGCACCTTGCAATTCCTCAATCGGGTGAGACTTTCTTTGAATACTCCGCTCGGAATTCTGGACGAGTTTGAGACTGCGATATATTACTAACTGCTTTAGATAGTGTCAATAATGCCAAAAAATGGACTTAATTTCTTGACAAGATGATGTGTTGTAACACTAACTGTGCAATGGTTTCAGCCATAGTTGTCTCCCCGTCAGGCAAGACCCCCTATGAGCTTCGTACACAACAAAGAATGAAAGCATAATTCCCCCATTCCCCTTCGGCTACGCTCAGGGTAAACCCATACCCC
>DNXU01000247.1:0-3298 GCA_003505715.1 Cyanobacteria bacterium UBA8803
CATTAAGCCTATAAAAGCTGGGTTTTTAGCGATCGCATCAATGGAAAATCAAGGGTTTTGGTGGGTTATTGAGAATGGTGCAAGATCTCAGTTTTAACCGAGGTGTAGATTGCCTCAATCTGCTTGCCACTGTCCATTGGGATCGTGAAGGTTTTGCCGACTGGGGAGCAGGGATAAATTGAAGACATTATGGCGATGGGGATGCTGAAGCTCAAGGGCGGCAGGCAACCTTGGAAACACCGCCGAATTCTTCCGCCCGTCCGTTGCAGCGCCATGTTAGGCTACTCTAGATTGAGAGGGATAAGAAACAGTCTCTAACCACTATGAGCTATCGCGATATTATTACGATTGAGCCGGACAAGCGAGGCGGTAAGCCCTGTATTCGATGGATGCGAATCACCGTGTACGATGTTCTGGGTTGGCTAGCTGCTGGTATGTCCCATGCCGAGATTTTAGAAGACTTCCCTGAATTGACAGAAGAGGACATTTTAGCCTGTCTGGAGTTCGCTGCTGACCGAGAACACCGTTTAGTTGCTTCAGTGGGTGCTGCTTGAAGCTGCTTTTCGATCAAAATTTAAGTCGTAAGCTGGTGGTTGGGCTAGCAGATCTTTTCCCTAATTCTAGCCATGTTCAGTTTCACAGACTGGCCGAGAAGACTGATACCGAAATATGGGAATTTGCTAGAACAAGCGACTTTTGTATCGTGACTCAAGATGCAGACTTTGCGGAAAGAAGCCGTTTGTATGGTTCCCCGCCTAAAGTTGTATGGCTTCGATGCGGGAATGCACCAACCAACCAAGTCGAAGCTCTAATTCGCTCCGGAGCACAAGCAATTCAAGAACTATTAAATAACCCCAATCTGCATTGCTTAGAATTGCATTAAAGTTGCGCTTAGAGCGCTCTACTTGGGTAGATGCTTAATCTATATAAAATAATTTAGCGACTGAAACCATAAGGCCACCTGGTAGAGACGTTCCGCCGGAACGTTTCTACGACGAAAGGTAGTTTTTTGGCGATGTTGATTGTGTCAATAGTAGGAACATGGTCTTGACCATTGGTGTCAACGCCCTGAAGGGGTGATATCATGTCCACTTGCACTGTTGATGGTTTGTAGTAGGCATGCTCCGTGCCTCAAAATGTTGTATTGCCAACCACTTGCATTGGTTACTACGAACCTTTTTATACAAGGACACGCCTTCAAGTCAACGCCATGTTCCTACTATCGCAAAACTAGCAATTTTATGTTTGACTACAGTACCACCATCGCGGCAATTAGCGAACAAGCTAGGATTCGTGAGGAGGCTTTGCCACTGCGCCACGAGAAGTGCGGTTCTAAATTCTTTTTCCAACCCCATCCTACCCCCAAGGTTTTCTTATTCTTCCACGGATTTACCGCTGGCCCTTACCAGTTTGAGCCGTTGGGAGAAGCTTTGTTTGAGGCAGGTTATAATGTTTTGGCTCCCTTGCAACCTGGTCATGGAGTGGCAGGTGATTGGGACGGTGATAATCCTCCTCCCTTACCAACTGACCGCCAAGTCTATCAAGAGTTTGCGCTGGAATGGCTACAACAAGGGAAACTTTTAGGAGAAAAATTAATTGTCGGCGGTTACTCCACCGGGGGTACGTTGGCGGGTTGGTTAGCTCAAAACTATTCTCAAGATATTGAAAAGACCCTACTCTTTGCACCTTACTTGGGCGGGACTAATAAACTTGTTGATTGGCTGGTGGCAATTCTGCCGTTCTACTACGAGTGGCTCAATAAGGATAATCCAGGCAATTTTGGTTATAAGGGCTTTGCTATACCTACTCTAAGACTATTTCTGGATATGGGGCAGGAGATTCTCGACCAAGCTAAAACCACTCCAGCCACACCCATGTTAATTATTTCCAGTGAAAGCGACCAGGCTACCAACCGTCAGGAACACCGGGAGTTGTTTCAAGCTGTAGTCCAATATCAGCCAACTTCTTGGTATCACTGCTTCGAGAAAAGCTTAAATATTCCCCACACGATGATGACTGAAGCCGAAGGGAATCAATACCTTGATCGCCTCATCACCATGGTGAAAACCTATGTGGAAAGCGATTTCCAGGTTATCGCCAACTGGCGGGAGACAGTTGGGGGATAATCTTATCCTCCTGCCCAGCCACCCAGTTGGCAAAGCGTTTGGCTAAAGGGGGCACAAATACCCAGGGGCTAGTAAAGCCGGAGAAAACATAACCCCCCTCTACGCCACCTAGCGCCCCAACTGTAGCCACAGAGTTGTTGCTAAAGGCTACCAAACAGTGATGCCAGCTGCCGGGGAGTTGCTCTAAAGCAGGTAAGACCTTTCCCACTTGGGTGCGAATGGCCGCTGCGCTGGCGGCTGGGTCTACTCGAGCGTTAGGGTCAGTTAGTACCCGGCTGATTTGGCCGATGTACAAACGGCCATCGCGAAACTGAATTGCCCCTGCATCTAAGATAGGGGGTACGGGTTCGTGGCCGGGTTCATCCCATAACGGATCTAGTTCAGCTTTACTGGCCTGGTCTTCTATTTGAAAGCGTTGGGTATCAGCTGGCATGACTAAGGTACGTAGTGTCAAGTCAACCTTTGGGGTTGCAATGAGTTCCGCATGAGTGAAATACAAGCGGACGGAAATACCAGAGGCTTTAAGTAAGGCACGGCTGAGTCCACCCGCACAAACGACGGTGTTGGCCCCGTGAAAAGTCCGATCGGTAGTTTTGACGCCTTGGATGCGATCGCCTTTTCGCAACAATTCCACCACCCGATCGATCTGCAATTCCCCCCCACCACGGCAGAAAGCTTGGCAGTAGCCTTGGATAGTTTTTTCCGGATGGATGTGACCGTGAGGAACGGTAAGAACACCTGCGATCGCCTCTGGATTCAGCAAAGGTTCCAATTCACAAGCATCCTGGACACTCAGCAATCTGGGCGGAATTGTAAAATGGTTGTAGTCAGCAGCAACTCGTTGCGGATTGCGATCGGCAGCAATGGTTAGGACTAAATCCAATTCCCGGAACTGAGTATCTGTATCTAATTCCTCTGATAATTGGCAGTGGCGTGCGATACCTTCCTGGCAGAGCAATCGCGTCAACTCTGAAGTGCCTGCCCAGTAAGCAATACCACCATAACTATAACGGGTAGCGTTAGCTAAAGTCGCATCTTGCTCGACCATCAGAACACTAAAACCCTGGCGCACCAGTTCATAACCCAAGGCAGCACCCGTCAGGCCACCACCCACCACAATCCAATCGTAAGTTTTCATTTAATCATCATAAAACCTGTGGCAGGGCGGGTTT
>DNXU01000247.1:3352-4715 GCA_003505715.1 Cyanobacteria bacterium UBA8803
ATTATGGGTGTTTGACCGGACATGATATCACTCCCTCGCCCCTTCATCCCCTCACCCCCTTACTCCCTAGCTTAAATATTCCAGATCTCAGGATGATGGAAGAGAAGAGTAAAATAAAACCCTTAGTCATTGTATGCTCACCCGGATTAAAGATTTAGCGCAAGGACTTGCGCCACGGTTGATAGAAATTCGCCGTCACATTCACGCTCACCCGGAATTGAGCGGTCAGGAATACCAAACTGCTGCCTATGTGGCTGGTGTACTGTCATCTTGCGGTATTGTCGTGCAAGAAGCGATCGGGAAAACGGGGGTGATTGGCGAGTTAGTGGGTGGCACGGATGACCGACTAGTAGCAGTCCGCACGGATATGGATGCCTTGCCGATTACGGAACTAACCCATCTAGAGTTCGCGTCCCGTAAGGTAGGTATCATGCACGCTTGCGGTCACGACGTTCACACGACGATTGGGTTAGGTATGGCGATGGTACTGTCTGGGTTAGGGGAACAGTTACCGGGGAACGTGCGCTTTTTGTTCCAACCAGCAGAGGAAATTGCCCAAGGTGCGAGCTGGATGGTACAAGATGGGGCAATGAATGATGTCAGTGCTATTTTTGGCCTTCACGTTTTCCCAACTATCCCGGCTGGTTCCGTCGGAATTCGTTATGGCGCACTAACCGCAGCAGCGGATGACTTGGAAATCTTCATCACGGGAGAATCGGGCCACGGCGCTCGTCCCCATGAGGCTATTGACGCGATTTGGATTGCAGCTCAGGTAATTACAACTCTCCAACAGGCGATTAGCCGCACCCAGAACCCCTTACGCCCTCTAGTCTTAACCATTGGCCAAATTACTGGCGGACGAGCACCGAACGTGATTGCTGACCAAGTGCGCTTGGCGGGAACGGTGCGATCGCTCCATCCGGAAACCCATGCTAATCTGCCAGAGTGGATTGAAAAGATTGTGGCTAATATTTGTCAAACTTACGGCGCTCACTATGAGGTCAACTATCGGCGGGGAGTGCCTTCGGTGCAAAACGATTTAGCTCTGACTCAGTTGCTGGAAGAGGCAGCCAGAGAAGCTTGGGGAAGCGATCGCGTCCAAATTTTACCAGAACCTTCCATGGGTGCCGAAGATTTCGCCCTGTATTTGGAACATGCTCCCGGTACTATGTTCCGTCTCGGTGTCGGGTTTAAGGATAAACTGAACCATCCCCTACATCACCCCCAATTTGAAGTGGATGAATCTGCGATCGTCACGGGAGTGGTTACCCTAGCCTATGCCGTTTATCGTTATTGGCAGTATTGTGGGTAAAGGGACACCCCTAATATCTGTAGAGGCAATTAAACACCCATAATATTTGTA
>DNXU01000247.1:4796-6576 GCA_003505715.1 Cyanobacteria bacterium UBA8803
ATGGCTTAAGTCAAAACCCGCCCCTACACAAATGTAAAAAAATTCGCAATTCTGTTCCACCAATAAACAACGGATCGCACATCAACCCTCATCCTGATTCTCTTCAGCTAACCTGCGCTCCCTCAGCTTTAAGAGAATTTCCCCATGAACTTCGCGAGTGATGGGATAGAAGTAGGCGAGAACTAGACCGAGAATTAAGAAAATGGTGGGTAGGGGGCCAACCATAAAACGGATGGCAAGTAATGCAGAATCTGGCTGTTCTAGTACAGGGTTACCGGATTTAGCAGGAATGAAACCTGCCCCTTGGAGGATTTGTCCTGCTAAGAACAAACCGAGTGCTAATCCAATTTTTTGCAGCAGCACGATAAAGGCATAGAAAATTCCCTCACGTCGTTGACCTGTATTTAATTCATCTAAATCTGTCACATCTGGTAGCATTGACCAAGGTACTAGATAAGCCGTAGCAATTCCACACCCAGCCATCGCGAACAGCACGTACATCAAACCTACTTGAGTTCGTGGTAAAAAGAATAGTCCCCCTTCCGCCAAAATCCATAAGCTCATCCCCAGAAAGTAAACCCCCCGCTTGCCAACTCGCCGACTCACAAAATTCCATACAAACAGCATCAATAGTGCCACCCCTTGCACGAGTAAGGCAGCAGTGAAATAGGATTCCTGAACCATCCAATAGGTGAGAAAGTAAGGAATGATGGCAGCTGTTAGCTGGAACGCTAACCAGGAAAATAGATAAATGCCAGTGACGAAAAGAAAGGGTTTATTGGTGAAGGTGATTTTTACTTGTTCTAAAAAAGGGATAGTGGGCTCAGTACTCTCTCGCTCGTCATAACGAGGTTGTCCTGCCGCTGTTGGATCTTTGGTGCCCCAAACACACCAGTAAATCGGCAGTACTGAGAGAATGGTACAGATAAGTGCCAAAACTAAATATTTTTGCTGACCATCAGGAATGGCTTGAAAAATAGCTTGGCCCAGTGCTAGGGAAAGAATGCTGCCGCCAATGGAGAAGGTAAAGCGGAAACTATTCAGGCTAGTGCGTTCGTCGTAGTCTTGGGTGAGTTCTGGGGTAAGGGCAGTATAGGGCAGATTGACACCCGTAAAGGCCATATTGAATAAAATACTGACGATCGCGTAGTACCAGAACAGCAGCCACTGATTAGCTTGGGGATTGCTGCTAAAGTGTGGCACGATCCATTGGAGAAAAAAGAACACGCCAAAGGGAATGCCGGATAGGATCATCCAGGAATGACGGCGTCCCCAACGAGAACGAGTGCGATCGCTCAATACCCCAACCACTGGATCGTTCACGGCATCCCAAATCTTACCGACGAACAGCACCATACCCGCTAATCCCGGATTTAATCCCGCCACATCGGTGAGAAAAATCAACAGGGAAAAGGCTAAAAGGGTGGCAGTAATCCCAGCACCCATGTCCCCGGCACCGTAAGCGAGTTTAGTACTGAAACTCAGTTTTTCTGGTTTAGGGGTGTCTGGGGGAACTAAAGCGTCGGAAGGGGAAACATTACTCATACAGCTTCTGGGCTAGCAACTGGGACTCACAAGGGTGGCACAACTGTACCATAACCTCTGATGGTCGTTTTCTTCCAAACCTGGGTCAGATCTTATAAGAAAGACCCCCAGCCTTAAGCCGAGGGCAGATTCAGTACACTGAAGGATGCATCTATATTTGTGGATTCAGTGCCTTTTTTATAGCGTCCGGAAAAAATTGAGGCTAGTGGCAACGGATTTGGCAGGAGGATGTAAC
>DNXU01000248.1:0-481 GCA_003505715.1 Cyanobacteria bacterium UBA8803
GGCAAGCCTGAGTAGTTTATATACAATACCAGCTATTTGGATCGCTACCATCGTAGTAACAGTTACTCCAAGCATGAGTTAAAGAACCTATATTTTCTTCAAGATCGCGGACGTGACGGTTAGCAACTATACTTAAGGATGGGGAGAAAGGTATGGGAGGTAAACCATATTCACTGCGATACTGATTGACTAACTCGTATAGTTTGGCTTCCTCTGATTCTAAACTATCTCCGACACAAGAGTTTGCTGTTAAAACGTCTTCCCCAGTACACTCCTGTTGGCGATCGCTAGGTGAAGCTGCGATCGCTTTTAGGGAAAAGAATATGCTGAGTATGACAAATACTAAAAATTGAAGTTGATGCATAGATTTCCAACTATCTAGACTTGACCCAAGTGAATAGCATTAACTAAGTTCATCTATCCCGCCATGGAATCAATTCCATGGCTAATAGCTGAAGTCGCTGAGATCTTGCACCATTCT
>DNXU01000248.1:534-4931 GCA_003505715.1 Cyanobacteria bacterium UBA8803
TGACATTGGTGCAAGATCTCAGGTAAAACGGTTTTTGGGGATATTTACGCTCTGCTCACCCAACAATTCGAGCGCCTCTCCCTGCCAGAACAATCTTTAATGTACTGGTTAGCTATTAACCGCGAACCCGTCGGTGCCACTCAACTACAAGCCGACCTCATCCCCAAGTTATCAGCACGGGAAATTATTGAAACTTTAGATTCCTTAGCAGGGCGATCACTAATTCAAGCCAACGCTACGGGTTTTACCCTGCAAAACGTGGTGATGGAATATGTGAGCGATCGCTTCATCCACACTATTATTCAGGAAATTAAAACCCTTAACTTCCATCTCCTGAAAACCCATGCTATTATCAAAGCCACAGCTAAAGACTATATTCGAGAAACCCAACAACGAGTCCTGCTGGCACCTATTTTAGACTACTTCCAAAGCGAGACTAAAAACCGCATTGCCCAAAGATTTAGAGCCATTATTGCCCAACTGCGGCATGACCCATCAATCCCCCAAATCGGTTATGCCGCAGGCAATATTCTCAACCTGTTAGTACACCTCCAAACCGATTTATCGGGTTACGACTTTTCCCAGCTGCCAATTTGCCAAGCTTACTTGCAGGGGGCAACTTTACAAGGAGTTAATTTTGCTGAATGCCATTTCACTCAATCTATATTCTCTGAAGCTTTAGGCAGTATTTTTACTGTTGCCTTTAGTCCCGACCAAAAACTCCTGGCTACAGGCGGAATGGACGGCCAAATCCGTCTCTGGCTAGTGGCAGATGGTACGCAAATTTTAGCATGGCAAGCTCATCATGACTGGATTCGTTGCGTGGCATTTAGCCATGATGGTCAATTAATCGCTAGCAGCAGTAACGATAAAACTGTCAAAATTTGGGATAGCGCCACTGGGGACTGTTTAAAAATCCTGCGCGGACATACCGACTGGGTTTGGTCAGTGAAATTTGTTTTTGGCCAGCGGTTGCTAGTTAGTGCGAGTAGCGACCATACGGCTAAACTTTGGAGTATTAATTTCGGCATTTGCTTGTTTACTTTCCACGAACCAGAAACATTAGTGTGGTCAGTTGCGTTTAGCCCCGATCGATATACCATTGCTACTGGCAGTGCCGCATCGGTAAAGCTGTGGAATATTTGGACAAACCAGTGTTTTAAAACCTTAACCGATAATGCCACGCACATTCGTGCCCTTTGCTTCAGTCCGGATGGGAAAACCTTGGTGGGTAGCGATAACCAAATTATTAGAACCTGGGATGTTAAAACTGGAGAATGCTTGCAAACCCTCAAAGCAGCGCCAACTACTGCCATTTGGTCGCTGCAATTTAGTCCCGACGGCCAAAAGTTAATTAGTAGCGGTACGGATAAAATTCAAGTTTGGAATTTAGCCAATAACGAACCGCTAATGACCCTACAAGAACCCAACCATCGCATCCGTTCCCTCGCTTGCAGTCCCGACCAAAAACTAATCGCTATTGGTAGCGACGACCAATTAGTGAGATTATGGGATATTCCCACAGGACAGCCAGTGCGCACGTTGCAAAGTTATAGGAATCGCATCTGGACAATTGCCGTACATTCCGTTAGTTTCCCAGAAGGAAATCGGGTAATTATTGCTAGCGGTAGCGATGATAGTATTATTCGACTTTGGGATGCTCCTACGGGAAGTTGTTTCAAAACTTTAAGAGGACATAAAGGCAGAATTCGTGCTGTTGCCTTTAGTCCAGACGGACAATTCCTGGCCAGTGCCAGTCATGACCGCACCATCAGAATTTGGCAAGTGCGCACCGGAGACTGCCTGAAATCCTGGCGGGGGCATACCGATTGGGTGTGGTCGGTGATGTTTTTTCATAATAATTATACTGTAATTAGTGCCAGCGACGATCGCACGGTTTTAATCTGGGATACTCGCACTAATGAATCCCGATTATTGAGAGATTTAGAAACTGAATGGATGTGGGCGATCGCAGCTCATCCTCACCAAAAAATCCTCGCCACAGCCAGTTCCAATCAAACCATCAACCTCTGGGATATTAGTAACGAGCGCTGTCTGAGTACCCTCACGGGACATACTAGTAGAATTAGAGCGATCGCCTTCAATCCCAACGGTCAACTTCTAGCCAGTAGCAGTGATGATTTGACAATCAGGCTGTGGGATGTACAAACCCAGAAATGCCTGAAGGTTTTTTCAGGACATACTGGGGAAATTCGTTCTCTTACTTTTATCACCCCACCCGATTCTAGAGCGGAACTACTCGCCAGCGCTAGCGATGATCGCACTATTAGATTATGGAATATCCAAACAGGGGAATGTCTGCGAGTTTTAACAGGTGATGGAGATTGCCCAGATCGCACGCTACGGGAACCCATTTGGTCAGTTTATTACAGTCCCGAACTCAATAAATTATTGAGCTGTGGTGAAGATGAAACGATCGAACTTTGGGATATTGAAACAGGGGAGTGTATCCAAACCCTGAGAATACCCAGACCCTACGAAGGGACTAACATCACAGGAGTTACAGGTTTAACTGAGGCGACCATTACTACGCTTAAAGCGTTAGGAGCTAGGGAGAGGGCGGAGGAAGAGAGGGATTAGAAACCAGATGTAGGGGTGGGCAGGACTCACTTTGGTATTCTACCAATAATTTTTAGGTCAAACCCAACCTATAAATCAGACGGAACTGACACTGGTTGACGGGATAATTTCACCCTTGTCTTTTCCTGATGTCGCGATCGATGTGCAGCGATTATTTAGTTAGAGGAAATAGGGAATTGGGAATGCAATACAGCATTGTGAGGGACTAAAGTCCCTACTACAAAAACTTGATATTACTAACGTAACGGCCACCAAGGCACTTTATCCCGCGTGGTGCTGTAAACTTCCTTTAAACCTTCTGGGTCGATGACTCGTATTATGTCGCCCGACATATCGGTTGCTACTGGAGGTGCCAGCAAACCGATTTGTTGCATTCCCTTGAGTACCTGTTCTACAGTACGGTGGTTGAGTTGGCAGGCACGGGCAATCACATCAACTGGCAAGTCTAACACGTAGGTGCCATTGGCATCCGGTTGGTTGCCTAGCGATCGCTCTTGATAAACGAGAGCCCGTAGCAAGGCAGCTACAGCTTGAGGGGGATAGGTGCTGCAATTGAGTAGATGGTACTGGAATTTCTCCCGCAGTTCAAATAACAGATCGTAGCGATCGCGAAACACAAGGCTTTCCTCGTACATAGCCTGCACCGCTGTCAAGGGTATCTTAATCACATCGGTGGTTTTATAAGCTTCCACCAGACTGGGGAAGGCTTTGCCGAGCAACCCGTAACTAACTGGTAAGTTCCTCATGCCAAAGCACCCGCCCGGATAGGTAATGGTAATGACTCGATCTAGGGGGGTACTGCGGATAATGACAGGGCCACCATGAACTACCAGATACAAAACGTCCAGCGTGACTCCCGGACGAAAAGCCGTGTAAACCGGACGACTGGAATAAAGCTTTTCCACCACTAAGCTGGACAGGGGTAGGGAGTTACAGAGTAAATCCTCGTCAAGTTCTCTAAAAAGATAGTTGCTCTGGACGAGTGCTGCGATTGAGTCAGATTCTGGCCGTCTGGCTCGTATTGCCATACGTAATTTTTCTAAACACCTCCGGTAAGTTGAGGAACCTACCCCTGTAGTCCATTTTGACATGGGTCTCGTCTTACATTAGATTTGTATTTGAATTCATTTGAAATACAATTTGAATTCGGTTATAATCTAACTCTACTGTAAATCTACTAAAATCCCATCGAGTTACTCGGGATTTAGAGGAGGCTTTATATGATTACAGGCCGATACATCCCATGGCAGAGGAAGTCGCCCCAGAAATTTGTGGCATTGATGTTGGCGGGAATGGCGATGAGCTGGGCGATCACAGCTTGTTCCTCGAACAATACCAGTCCTAGTGCCACCAACAGTGGTTCTTCAGCTAAGAGTCCTGTGACCCTAACCCTGGTATCCTACGCCGTGACCCAGAAAGCTTACGAACAAATCATTCCCAAGTTTGTCCAGCAATGGCAGGACAAGACAGGTCAAACCGTCACCTTTAACCAAAGCTATGCTGGCTCTGGTTCCCAAGCCCGCGCTGTGATTGATGGGTTAGAAGCAGACGTAGTAGCCTTGGCACTAGCATTAGATACGAAAAAGATTGAAAAAGCCGGACTCATTGAGCCAGGTTGGGAGAAGGAGTTACCCAACGAGTCCATAGTGCATAAGTCCGTCGCTGCTCTAGTCACCCGCGATGCCAACGTGAAAGTGAGTAAATGGTCTGACTTGGCTCAAGACGGACTCAAAGTAATTACTGCCAACCCCAAAACCTCCGGGGGGGCGAGATGGAATTACTTAGTTCTATGGGGT
>DNXU01000248.1:4963-5829 GCA_003505715.1 Cyanobacteria bacterium UBA8803
CAGAAGCCTTCGTTGAAAAAGTTTACAAAAACGTACCTGTACTCCCCAAAGATGCTCGCGAAGCTAGCGATGTGTTCTACAAACAGAGTCAGGGAGATGTCCTGATCAACTACGAAAACGAAGTACTACTCGCCAAGCAACAGGGAGACAAACAACCCTTCATCGTACCCACCGACTACAACATCTCTATCGATAACCCCGTAGCTATTGTAGATGCCAACGTAGACAAGCACGGCACCCGCGAAGTGAGCGAAGCCTTCGTTAAGTTTTTATTCACCCCCGAAGCTCAACGAGAATTTGCCAAGATTGGTTTCCGTCCCGTGGATGAGAAGGTAGCCCAAGAATTTGCCAGCCAGTATCCCAAAGTCAACAAGCTCTTCACCGCTAAAGACTTAGGGGGATGGGGTGAGATTCAAACCAAATTCTTCGACGATGGAGCAGTTTTCGACAAAATGCAGTCAAAAATCTCCAAATCTAAATGAAATGACAGCAAAATCTTTCCCCAGTACCTAGCAATGATTACCAACAGCACCACACCTCAAACTGACCTAGATAGCGAGCTAAAACTTAGCCTAGAAGATCCCAGNNCCCACTCAAACCCGCCTCAGAATCAGAATCCCTCATAGATACCATCAAGAACCAGTGATTTCAAATCTGATTTCCATCCAAGGGTTAAAGGTAAATATTAGTGCCGCTCTCTTAGGAGGTAATGCCAAGGGAGATGGTTGGTTTGACTTGAGACTCGAAGGTACTCCCAAGCAAATTGACAGCGCTCTCATATATCTTTCTGACCTAGATATAGAAGTCTGGACGGAATCAGGTAGCGATCTAGATGGTTGGTAATGTTTGTTGTTAGTTGTTTGTTA
>DNXU01000248.1:5945-7783 GCA_003505715.1 Cyanobacteria bacterium UBA8803
CAAACAACAAACAACCAACAACCAAAAACAAACAACAAACAACTATGACGAACTTGACTAATTACCTAGACTCTGACAAGGATCTCGCCCCCGTTGCCCGCAACAGATTTGCCAGCTTCTCTTGGCCTTGGGCAGTGACATGGGTTTATCTGGTAGTGATTCTCCTACTACCTATCTCCGCCCTAATTACCAAATCCCTTACGGTTGGGCCAGAAGAATTTTGGCGAATTGCGACCTCGGATATTGCCTTATCTGCTTATGACGTGACCTTTGTTACAGCTCTATTAGCAAGTTTAGTCAACGGCATAATGGGCACTTTGGTCGCCTGGGTACTAGTGCGCTACGACTTTCCCGGCAGGAAGTTTATCGATGCAGCAGTAGACTTACCCTTTGCCTTACCCACCTCTGTTGCTGGTTTGGTATTAGCCACCGTCTACAGTGACAAAGGCTGGATCGGACAACTCTTTGCTCCCTTTGGTATTAAGATTGCCTTCACCCGCTTGGGAGTATTTGTGGCGATGGTATTCATCTCCTTACCCTTCTTAGTACGGACGCTCCAACCCGTCTTACAGGAGATGGAAAAAGAGATTGAAGAAGCAGCCTGGTCGCTGGGAGCCTCCCAATTCCAAACCTTTTGGCGCGTTCTCCTCCCCCCTCTGGTTCCCCCAATTCTCACAGGTGTGGCACTAGGTTTTTCTAGAGCAGTTGGGGAATACGGCTCAGTAGTAATTGTATCCTCCAGCATTCCCTTTAAAGACTTAATTGCTCCCGTCCTCATCTTCCAGCGGCTAGAGCAATACGACTACGCCGGAGCCACAGTCATTGGTACAGTACTGCTGCTAGTTTCCCTAGTATTACTACTACTCATCAACGGCCTGCAACAGTGGGGACGCCGCTACTCCCTTAAAAATTAATACCCCTCTCGTGTACCTCTGCGTTAAAACAACCATCTTGATATCAAATCAGATGCCATCCATTACTACAATCCGTTCCAAATCTCCCTCAGGCAAAACCATCTTGATTGGTATTGCGATCGCCTACCTCCTGCTGGTTTTATTCATCCCAGCCTTAGCTGTATTCTACGAAGCCTTTCACAAAGGAGTACAAGCATTTCTCACAGCAGCCAGCACCCGCGAATTTATTAGCGCTGTGAGGCTCACCTTAATTATGGCTGCGATCGCCTTGCCCCTAAATACTATATTCGGGCTATGTGCCGCCTGGGTTATCGCCCGCAATCAATTTCGCGGTCGAGCCTTACTGATCAGCATCATTGACTTACCCTTTGCCATTTCTCCTGTAGTCGCAGGATTAATGATCGTGCTGCTCTACGGACGTAACGGTTGGTTTGGCCCCTTACTTGCCAGCATCAACTTTAAAGTAATTTTTGCCCTGCCGGGAATGGCGATCGCCACCATTTTTGTTACCCTACCTTTCGTGGCAAGAGAAGTGATCCCAGTACTAGAAGAAATGGGTTCAGAACAGGAAGAAGCTGCCCGTACCTTAGGCGCTACTGACTGGCAAATCTTCTGGCGAGTAACTTTACCCAATATTCGATGGGGCTTGCTCTACGGCTTACTACTGACAAATGCCAGAGCGATGGGAGAATTTGGCGCGGTTTCGGTAGTTTCGGGCAGCATTTTGGGAAAAACACAAACTATGCCCATCTTTGTGGAGCAAGCTTACAAGAACTATCAAACTCAAGCCGCCTTTGGAGCAGCAGCAATCCTAGCATTACTAGCAGTAGTGACGCTCATCTTTAAGGAAATTCTGGAGCGTCGTACTAAGCATTAATTGGTTGTTAGTTGTTGGTTGTTAGTTGTTGGTTGTTAGTTGTTGGT
>DNXU01000248.1:7833-23253 GCA_003505715.1 Cyanobacteria bacterium UBA8803
TTGGTGGTTGGTTGTTGGTTGTTGGTTGTTGGTTGTTAGTGGTTGGTGGTTGGTTATTTGTTGTTGGTGGTTGGTGGTTGGTGGTTGGTTGTTATTAGGTAGAGTAGGAGAGAAGTTATGAGTATTTTAGTGCAACATGTTTCTAAGCAGTTTGGTGATTTCACAGCTTTGGAGCGAGTGAGTTTGGAGGTTAAGGAAGGAAAACTGGTGGCTCTCTTGGGACCTTCGGGTTCGGGGAAATCTACCTTGCTACGGGTGATTGCAGGGTTGGAGTCACCAGATAGCGGCTCGATTGTGATTAACGGTCAGGACACTACTAATCTGGATGTTAGCCGACGTAATATTGGCTTTGTCTTCCAGCACTATGCCTTGTTTAAACACCTCACCATCCGGCAGAATATTGCCTTTGGTTTGGAGATTCGCAAGCGATCGCCCAAATTTATTAAGCAACGGGTTGAGGAATTACTAGAGTTAGTGCAGTTGCAAGGATTGGGCAACCGCTATCCGTCCCAACTCTCCGGGGGTCAGCGTCAGCGCGTTGCTCTTGCCCGGGCTCTTGCCGTACAGCCTCAGGTACTACTGTTAGACGAACCTTTTGGGGCATTAGATGCCAAAGTCCGCAAAGAACTTCGTGCTTGGTTGCGGCGGTTGCATGAGGATGTTCACGTTACCAGTGTCTTTGTCACCCACGATCAAGAGGAAGCGATGGAAGTGGCAGATGAAATTGTGGTTATGAACCAGGGGAGAATTGAGCAGGTAGGTACACCTGCTCAAATTTACGACTATCCTGCCACTCCCTTTGTCATGAGTTTTATTGGTCCGGTAAACGTGCTGCCCGGTAATACTCGACTGTTTACCGACAATAGCTTTGAGGTCTTACATCCCGAGATATTTGTACGTCCTCACGATATTGAGGTGCAAACCTCTCCTGAGGGCGCAGCAGCTAAAGCAGTAGTTAAGCGGGTGATCCATCTAGGTTGGGAGATTCAAATAGAGTTAGCTCTAGTTGATGAGCAGGAAGTTGTTGCTCACCTCAGCCGCGAACAGTTTGCCCAACTCAACCTTAAGCTCGGTCAGCAGGTCTTTGTCAAACCTAAAGATGTCAAATCCTTTCCACAGTCCCTCGCTATGAGGTACAAAGCTTCTTGAAAGGGAACAGGGAATGGGGGAATAGGGAAGAGGGCGTGAACTGTTAACTATTCCCTGTTCCCTTCTTTCCTTGGTGATGTGGATTGCATCACAAATCCGTAGGAATACGGTTTATATAATTTTTTTAGATTCTGTAAAATAAATGCATCTACTAAAACGTAATCGAGTCTAACCCGATAGTAGGACTTCCTATCCTTCCTACCTCAGGCATAATAGAAGTGGCGTGGCAGCCCCTATATATAGTCTTGGGGCAATTCGTCACATAAATTTACAAGCTAACTTTTCAGCTTTGGATTTTTAAGGGTGCAAAGTGTGATTAATCAATTATTGTATGGGGCAGCTCAAGCTCCTCAGGCCATTACCCTCTCACTGCGGTATCTATCTCAGGATATTCCTGTTCAACAGTGGACTTTTACAGACCAAGCCGTTATTAAAATCGGACGCTCTCCTGATAATCATATAGTTCTCCACAGTTCCGTCGTCTCCCGCTACCACCTTGAAGTTCGGCAGGCGGCAAGCAAGTGGAAATTGGTTAATTTTAGCAATAATGGCACCTATCTCCAGGGTCAACCCATTACTCAAGCCAGTGTAGTGGACGGCATGATCATTAGATTAGCAGCCTCTGGCCCTCACTTGCAAATTCACTTAGGTACTGCTGCACTAAATCCCATGTTTAAAAATGGACTTAACCATAAGTCCATCGAACAGGCAGCCAAAGCTATTTGAGGGTTCAGATCCCCGACTTTTTAGAAAAGTCGGGGATCTTAGCCTTTAGAAGGTAAAGGTCGTTCTCAGGGCACCAATGAAGATGGTGTCGTTGTCAGAATTGTGACCGGGATTGAAAAGGAGGATAAATCCAGGGGTAATACTAATGTTGTCGGCTACCCGAAAACGATAAAATGCCTCTACATGAGTAGTTGTATCCGGTTGGCCCCCATCCCCAGCTTCAACTTCACCTTCCGTGAGGAAAGACGGAATATTTCTGCCTTGGCCGTTAACAGAAACATCACTATCTGTAATTCGGGGAGGCTGACCGACATAGATACCCGCTAAGTTCCCTTCACCTAACAAATCCGGGAAATTGAGATAGGCCATCCAGTTGAAAGTCTCTACCGTACCCGATCCCCCTGTGAAGTCAGATGTGGTGTATCCTGCCCACCCCCCAATCGTAAAACGTCTTGTTAATCGCCATTCCAGCGAAGCACCAAAGGCATTGGTGTTAATCGGCGCTCTTTGAGTAAAAGGATTACTGGGTATCACTAATTGATCGTCCCCGATCCTAGGGCCCAACCGACCGAACGGCGAGTAAGAATTGACGTACTGCAAGGCAATATCAAATGTATTAAAGGGTGAGACTACCAACTGCGCCCCTGCTGAGGTTTCCCCAAAATCCCCGCCGAAGATACCGCCAAATTCAGCATTCTCAGGCAAACTGGATGAATAGACCCCCTGCAAACTCATACGCGGGCCAATTTGCCAGTCAAAGCCGACACCGCCGCTACCCGCACCGATCGCAATAATTGGGTTGCGCTGGGCAAAACGGGACAGGGGGCCAAACCCGGCACTTTCTACCCGATTAGTGCCCCGGAAAACGTTAACAGCATTGACTCCCTCTGGTCCAACAATGAAGGCAAAGTTATTGCCAATAAGTTGACGGTAGCTAAGGTCACTCAATCGCAGATCATTATTTGTATCTGCTTCGTAGCTAAGACCCACGAAATTGTTTAAAGCAGGGCCGCGACTGACTGTTCTGCCATTACCTGCTTGGAGTCCAGTGAGTAAAAGGGTGCGGGGACTGAACTGGGTGAATAAGCTCAGCTGTGCGTTGGTGATGAGATTGACATTCGTATCGCGGTCTTCAAACCTGTTAACGAAGAGAGTAAAGTCATTCTCACTACGTCCCTGCACCCCCATGACTACCTGTCCAAACAGTTTAGTCGTCGTGGAGAACTGATGGTCATCTAAAAAGGCGACTCGACCTTCCAAGTTATCGACTCGTGCCGTGAGGGAGGCAATTTCTGCGGCAAACTCCTGAGTCAACCGTTGCAGGGTTTCTAAATCTTCTTGGGTGATACCCGGTTTCACCTCACCAATCAAGCGTTCAATTTGCTGCAAGCAGGCATTAAGTCCGGCAGCAAATTCATAGCGAGTCATGGCTCGGTTGCCCCGAAACGTGCCATCGGGATACCCTGCTATACAGCCATAGCGTTCTACTAGCGATCGCAATGCCTCGTAAGCCCAATCTCCAGGCAGCACATCTCGCAACTGAGAAACATTGGTCACTTGGCCCATGGGGTCAGTTTCTGTTGGTTGTAGATCGTCCCACTGGGGAGTTACCCCCTCGCTAGGGACGCCTTGAGCTAGGACGGAGACAGGGGTTATGGTTTCTGCGATCGCCGTTTGGGGTAGTTCCTCTGCACCAGCTAAACGATCCAAAGGTTCTACAGGTTCAGCAGATTGGCTGGCAGTCTGAGGTGAGACTACCCCATCTAATTGCTTGGCTGTCTGAGAGGCAGAGTTCTGGAACCAATCGGTTGCTGAGTAGGGGTTATCTATTGGTACTACCTCATCTGGCTCTTGGGTACTAGACTGGGAGGCAACTTCAGCAACTTCTAATGCGGGGGCGATCGCTCCGGTTGTTTCCGTTATGGGATCTGAGTTCTCCAAACTCTCCCCAGACGTTACCTGAAAAGCTGATGGGTTCGGCATCTGCTGGGGAGATGCGACCTCTAAGGGATTAGTTGTCTGTGTAGCTGACGATTGGGCTATATCATTATCTGGTGACATTTCCGAATCAGGCGTTTGTGCCACTACAGGTACTGCCAGACTTCCGGCAAGCAGCAAGCCCATACCTAACGAGTGCATTATCTTCTTCATGTACACCCTCCACCACTGAATATGATCGTAGGAAGTTATCCCCACTCTGTTATCAACCTGCTCTGAGCAGATTAGTTTTAGTTGACGAGGAGTGAACCATCGTTTGGGGATAAAATTCCTCTATGTAATTTCACCATACTTTCGGGTCTATAGGATAACAAACTTGACTGGTCTAGTTTAGAATAAGTGGCAGTGGCACCATAGGTATATAAAAATTGTTGCGGGCGATCGCATCCGCACGAGGAGAACGGCCTTGGCACAGCTCAAGTTCATTTTCCCGAAGCCCGCCCGGAGTTTAAACTCCTGGCTCATAGCTCAAGTCCATTGAAATGGACTAAAAAGCACTTTATTTCTTGAAGTTGGTTTTAGACTTCCTTAAACTTAAGCACAGCTTCTATTAGTAGGGTGCGTTATGCGGGAGCTAACGCACCATTGACCTATCACTCACCAACAAAGCCTCTGATTTCTACTATCACTGTTTTCAACGAGATTCTGATTTGGTAATTTAAAGATTCATGGGTTTCAATATCATGTTCTTTATGACTATAGTTTATGTAGTCTAGGAGTTGACCTGATGGATGCCATACCCAAAGGTTTTCACCATTAAAATAGACCAGATACTCTCCACATTTTGTAAAGATTTTCCCCCCTTTGACTGGAGTTTCACAGCGTTGGGTTGAGGTAATTATGGTAGCACGACCCCAATCAACAAAGAAGGAATCAGGGGAGGGATCGGCAGGTTTATCGACTAATAGATTTCCTGTTTCTTTATCAATCACTAATATCCCACTGTCATCGGCTATAAAAACAGCTTCAGCTGTAATAATAGTGCCGATTAAAAAGGGAAATCCGTAATAATTACGAATATCTACAGGTTCTTTAGTTCCCCAGAAAGCTCGGTTAGATATCCGCTCTGGCAAAGGGAATTGCCAAAGAATATTCCCTGAGTTTTGGTAAGTGACACTTTGCAAATAATACTTGTAATAATCACCTTCTTGCTGAGTTTTGACGCCCCAGGCTAATTGTCCTGCTTCTGAGATTGTTGTGCTAAGTATTGCCGATGAAATAGGTGACGGATTGGCAAGGAATTCCCTTGGTGATAGGTTCGGTGATAAAGATACAATTTGTTGAGCATTGCTAGAACTGGGAGCGGTAAGAAAAGATAGGATAAAGGAAACGATCCCAACACAGCTTTTGTTTTTAAAAAAACTAAAAACTCCCATCTTATTTTGGTTCATAGTTGATAGTTAATTGGGTAAATTACCTATCCCCACAAAAAGACTTATTCAGAAAGGCCTAACTAAGGGAATGCAACTTTTTGAGTTTCAACACAACTAATTCAACACTTTCACGAACAAAGGGAGGCTCGGTGGTAGGAGAAAAGGAGTCTTGCAAGGACTCACCACCATAATTAGTACGATAGGCTGTTGGCAACTCATCTGGAAAGGATTGCCCTGACATTACTCCAAAAGCTAGCGTCCAGCTACGCGGAACTACGCTAATGTCGTAACCTCCACCGCCAAGTGCTAACCACCGAGGAGCCAATCTAGACAACGCCTCAAACAGTGCCATTTGTCCTTTGGTAGTCAGCTCTAGGTGAGCTAACGGATCGAGGTAATGGGTATCCACACCTAACTGAGTTACGACAATATCTGGATTAAAGCGTTCCAACAGAGGTGGCACAATCTGATTGAATGCCCATAAATAGGTGTCGTTCCCTGTATAAGGAGGGAGCGGCACGTTAACAGAGTATCCCTGACCCTTACCGATACCAATTTCTTCCATGGCTCCTGTACCAGGAAATAGCGTTCTGCCGTCTTGGTGCAGTGAAATGGTCAAGACGCGATCGCTCGAGTAAAAAGCATCTTGCACTCCATCCCCATGATGCACGTCAATATCCACATAAGCAACTCGTTGAACGTGCTGCAATAACCAATGAATCACTACGGCTGCATCGTTGAACACGCAGAAACCACTGGCTCGATTGGGAGCTGCATGATGCAATCCGCCACTATAGCTAAAAGCTACATCGCAGGAGCCTTTGAGAAGCAACTCGGCTCCCTGCAAAGCACTACCTACACTCAACCCTACCAATTCTCGCATCCCTGCAAAAACTGGATTATCCTCACTGCCAAAACCATAATCGAATACATCTTGTCGATAGCTACCGCTACTCAACTGCTGTACTACGTCAATGTATTCTCGAGTGTGGAATAAAGCTAATTCATCATCGCTGGCTGCTCGGGGTGGGATTACCTTGACGTTCGGAGCCTTAAATGCACCGTATTCTGCCAGCAATTCATAAGTACGTTGTAATCGCTCCGGTTTTAGGGGATGGTTTGAACCATGTCCAGTTTGCCACACTTGGGGAGAATAGAGAAAGAGGGCTTGACGCATGGTAGAGCGGGGTGTAGCTTTTTCTTGGTGCTTATCAAGTTATAATACTTCAACTTCTAGACGAAAAAAGCGATCGCATTTCTTAGGGAGGATCTAGGGAAAATTGACCCACCCCATACCCTAGAAGTCGATAACTCGCCAAATCTTGATCGTTGCATCATCGCTGGCACCTGCAAGGTTTCTGCCATTGGGGCTAAAAGCAACAGCATAAACCAAACCGGAGGAAGCTTTGAGGGTCTCTTTTTTCTGGCCTGATAGTACATCCCAGATTTTAATAGTTCTATCTCTACTGCCAGTGGCAAGAGTTTGTCCATCTGGACTGAAAGCAACGGCATAAACTGAGTCTGAATGCCCTTGGAGAATGCCTGTCTTGTGCCCGTNNNNCCCGGTGTTAACATCCCAGAACTCAATCATTGCTTCCTCGTTGCCACTAGCAAGAGTCTGTCCATCGGGGCTAAAGGCAATGCAATAGATTGGCGCGGCAGCAGCCTTGAAAGTATGAATCTCCTTACCACTTAAAACATGCCAGAGTTTGATACTTGTGTCATAACTGCCGCTGGCAAGAGTCTGCCCGTCCGGACTAAAGGTAACCCCATAAACTGAGCCAGAATGCCCGATGAGAGTATACTTTTCTACACCAAGGGTCAAATCCCAAAGCTTAATGGTGCGATCTCTACTACCACTGACCAAGGTTTGCCCATCTGGACTAAAAATAACACTATAAACCTCATCTGAATGCCCTTTGAGGGTGTGAATTTCCTTACCAGTCCGCACGTCCCACAGCTTAATGGTTTTGTCTGCACTGCCACTGGCAAGCATCTTGCTATCGGGACTAAAAGCAACCGCACGCACTGCGTCGGTATGTTTAGACAACCAGCTACCCAAGGTGCGAATTTCCCAACTCATACTCAGCTGCCACAGCTTGATGGTTTTGTCCGCGCTGCCACTAGCCAAAGTCCTGCCATCGCGGCTAAAGGCGATCGCATACACTCCCTGGGCATGACCCAATAGAGTAGTCAGGGGAGAGATTTTGCTCTGAGGCGTTCTGGAACCTAGACTTGGTAACGACGGTTGGAGTTGGGGTTTAATCGGGACTGCCCCAGTTGCGCCCTTGGCCGTGCCGATCGCTAGATCTAAATCTGGCATGACATCCTCAGCGCATTGATAGCGCTGCTTGACCGCCTGTTGCATCATCTTATCTAGAATGACGGCCAGTTGGTTGCTGACTGGATTGTTGACCAAATAATCCTGCCACACAAAGCGGCTTTCTAGGGGGTCATAAAGATCGAATGGCTCTATTTGGGTTAATAAGTGAATACAGGTTACCCCTATACTGTAGAGATCGCTAGCAAACAGGGCTTTACCAAAAGTTTGTTCGGGAGCGGCATAAGCTGCACTGCCTATGGTGGTTCCTGTTTGGGCTAACGTGGTAGCCTTGGCATACTTGGCTGCGCCGAAATCAACAAGTACTAGTCGGCCATCTGACTCACGACGGATGATGTTCTCTGGCTTGATATCCCGATGAATTACTTGGTGCTGGTGGATAAATTGCAGCACTGGCAGCAAGTCTCTCAACAGACTTACGATCTCAGTTTCGCGAAAGGCTCCCTTTGTTGCTAACTCCTCAGCCAAGTTTTGCCCGTCGATGAATTCCTGTACGATGTAGAGGCGATCGTCTTGCTCGAAATGACCTAACAGTTGGGGGATCTGGGGATGTTTGCCCAACTGTTCCAAGCGCAAGGCTTCTTGATGGAATAATTTGGCCGCCTTAAGAGGGTTATTTAGCCTTTGGGGATAAAACTGCTTAATCGCGCAGCGAGGTTTAGAGGGCTGATATTCATCTAAGCCTAAGAGGGTTCTGCCAAAGCCCCCTTGACCAATAGGCTTGACAGCGCGATACCGCTCTTCTAGCAAAAGTTTAGTGCCGCAATTTTGGCAAAACCTGTTGGTCTGAGGATTGTAAGGCTTGGGGCAATTAGGGTTGAGGCAGTAGCTCATTAGGATTGAATTTTCGGGAAAGGGAGAGCGAAAGGGCAAAGAGAGTTTTTCTCCCCCTCATACCAAATCTGGTATCATCCCTCCCCTCTCTCCCCATGTCGAGATTAAGATGACCCATCCGAGCCGGATTGCCCAGATGCAACATTGCGCTCATCAAAGCTGATCGCTCCCGCCCCAAAAGCAACTACCATCATTAATCCACCCATCAGTCCGAGATTCTTAAGGAATTGGCTCTCTTGTTCGGGGAAATCTGTGTGGAAAATTAAGGTAGTGGGAATTAAAAAGCCAATCAGCAAAAGTGCTCCCCAGCGAGCTTTGTAACCCAGTAAAACGGAGATCCCACCCCCTACCAGCACAATAATGGTGGGAATCAGAAGCAGACCGGACAAGGGAATCCCTTTAGATGCCATATACTGTTGAGTACTCGCTGGGTCAATCAGCTTATCGATACCTGACTTGATAAAAATGGCGGACAAAAATATTCGTGCCAGCACAGGAGTGTACTTTTGCATCATGCATCCTTATGTTTGCTGTTAAGTTCCCATCTTTAGTTAATTGCCGTTTAGTCTATAGCCTATATTATACTATAATAGTATAAAAGAATTCTGCCCTTACAAGGCACAGGAGTGAGATGATCCGTTTTTGTGTGACAATATTCTTTAATAAGAGTGTCAAAACAGGATAAGGTTCCCTCCTGATTAAATTGCGGTGCCAGCTAGCAGTAGTATCTACAGATCGCATAATATAGAATTTTTCTGTTTGTGATGAGTTGTGGGATTTTTCTAAAGGTCGATATTGATCTCACCGGAAAACCTGAGACTAGGGTGGTGAGATGAATGCCAACTGCAAGGGTAAAAACGTAGCCAAGGTGTAGTTACTTTGGGCATTCTTAGAAAAGAATGCCGCATTATGTCAAACATCAGGGGCATCTGAGACAGGAAGAAGGTTTCGAGAATTTTCTCCGATTAGGGGCACATCTCAAACTGTCTCCTCACCCGTTGGATAAGTTTCAAGCTGTCGTCTCTAACTAAGGCAGGAAACGGAGCGAACACATGAGTCAGGCAGATAAACTAAAACTGATGGTAGTGGACGATGAGCCTGACAACCTGGATTTACTATATCGGACGTTCAGGAAAGATTTCCGTGTCTTTCCAGCTGATGGAGCTATGAGCGCTCTGAAAATTCTGAACAAAGAAGGGGAGATGGCGATCATTATTTCTGACCAGCGCATGCCCCAGATGAACGGTACAGAATTTTTAAGCAAGACTGTTGACCGATTCCCAGATACAATTCGCATTCTTTTAACGGGCTACACTGATGTAGAAGATTTGGTAGAAGCCATTAACTCTGGCAAGGTGTTTAAATACATTACCAAACCCTGGCAGCCGGAGAATTTAAAAGCGGTTGTGGAACAAGCTGCTGACACTTACCGGGTACTCAAAAAAAGAACTCATGAACTGCGCCGCGCCTTACGACGGGAAGAACTATTCAATGCTATGACCACTGCGATTCGTGAGTCCCTAGACTATAGTAGTATACTACAAACTGTAGTCAATACAATTGGCAAGACCTTTGAGTCTACCTGTTGTATTTTGCGACCCGTAGACGGCGATCAGCTCCTACCAGAGTCTTTTTCTTATCAAGCTGAGGATGAAGCAGAAATACAAATCCTACCCATTGAAGATCCGATTGTTCAAAACGTCTTAGAGAACCATAAGACCCAGCTTGGTCAGGATACAAGCAGCAGCGATGGGGTACATCTGGTCATCCCTCTAATTTGGCAGCAACAGCTGTTGGGAGTGCTGTCTCTTTATAAAAAGTGCAGTGGGTATCCCTGGATGTCTGAAGACATTCACCTGATTGAAGCCGTAGCTGAGCAAGCAGCGTTAGCAATTTCCCAGGCAAAACTCTATCAACGCACCCAGCTGCAAGCTCAGCAAATGCGGGCTGAGCTAGAGGTGGCCCGCCAAATCCAAAACAACTTACTGCGCCAAAGCTGGCCAGATGTTGAAGGGGTGAGAGTGCAAGCTCATTGCTATCCAGCGCGAGAAGTAGGAGGTGATTTCTTTGAAGTCTACGTTCATCCCCAAGGGGATGTCTGGCTAGCTGTAGGTGACGTTTCAGGCAAAGGTGTTCCTGCGGCCTTATTTATGGCCAGTGCAATTTCCATCTTGCGGCGGGAGTTGGCTCAAGAGATATCTCCAGAACCGGAGGTAGTGATGCGAAATCTGAACAGTATTATGTCAAATGACCTGTTCAGTACCAACTGTTTTATCACTATGGTATTGGCTCGCTATACCCCAGCATCCCGGCAATTGGTCTATGCTAATGCCGGTCACATCTATCCCATCGTCTGGTCTCACCGTCTGGTAGTCCAACAGCACTCTCCATCAGAAGGCTCTGTCTGCGTGGAACCAAGTTACCTCCAAGTGCGCGGCGTTCCCTTGGGAATTCTCCAGATCTGGAATGCTCAAGCTGGGACTTTATCCTTAAGTCCAGGTGAAGTTTTGCTATTAATCAGCGATGGGATTACAGAGGCAACGGTTAAAGCAGGAATAACTAGTATCCAACCTAGCGCAGCCAACAGCAATTCAATGCTTGGCTCATCCGGACTTTGGCAACTCTTACTGCAAGAGTCAGCTCCCTTTAACCTAACCAATTTATTAGCTCGTATTCGAGAACGGACTAACAACGTTCAAGAAGACGACCAAACTATACTTTCTCTGGAGGTTCTGTAGTTAATGAAAACGGAGCTGCACGTACCCAGTGACTTAAAATTTATGGCCATCGTCGAAGATTGGCTGCTTGGCAGTTTAGAGGTGGCACTGGGTAACTCTGTAGATTGGCAGAGTCAATCCAGTCGCTTACGTCTGGCCTTAGTGGAAGCTTACTCTAACGTGGTGCGTCACGCTCATCGCGATCAACCCAATTTACCAGTCTTGATTCGCTTAGAACTCAAAGACCGAGATATCGCTCTGGAGATTTGGGATCACGGCAAAGGGTATGACATATCCAACTATATTGAACCTACTCCACAGGATAAGCAGGAGAGCGGATATGGTTGGCTGATTATGCAAAAGCTCATGGATCGGGTCGAGTATCGCTTGCAAATCAATGGCCGTAACTGCCTGAAGCTGGAAACCAGTTTGCCAAAACCTGAAGATAGTTAATGCCAATCAGTACGTCATGATGATGAAAATAGCTGTCACCAGCAGTGAGGTCAAGCAAAAAGCTCAGTCGCTAGGTTTTCATAAGGTGGGACTTGCCCCTGTTAACTCAGACCTTGACTCATCAACACGTCAACACCTGAAGACATGGCTGGCACTAGGTTACCAGGCAGACATGACATGGATGGAAAATCCCAAACGCTTGGATATTCGCGCCTGTATGCCAGAGGTACAGTCGATTATTTGTGTTGCCCTCAACTACTACACGCCGCATCAGCATCCTGAAGGGAAAGATTATGCTAAGATTTCCCGTTATGGTTGGGGACGGGATTACCATAAGGTCATGCATCAAAAGCTGAAGGCATTGGCTAACTGGCTTTCTGAACAAGGCGAAGGAATCCAAGCTCGCTATTATGCCGATACAGGGCCGGTGCAGGATAAAGTATTGGCTCAACGAGCTGGCATCGGTTGGATCGCGAAAAATGGGAATGTCATTACGCGGGAGTATGGCAGTTGGGTTTTTTTGGGGGAAGTTTTGACAAACCTGGCCTTAACCCCAGATGCTCCCCATACCGAACATTGCGGCAGTTGTACCCGTTGTTTAGATGCTTGTCCGACGGGAGCCATCACCAAACCCTTTGTTGTGGATGCTAATCGTTGTATAGCTTATCATACCATTGAGAATCGCAACCCCGAATTACCCTCGTCCCTGGTTCCCTACTTAAACGGCTGGGTGGCTGGTTGTGACATCTGTCAGGATGTTTGTCCCTGGAACCAACGTTTTGCTCAGCCTACCAATGTGCCTGAATTTGAGCCTTATCCCGGAAACTTGGCTCCCAAATTAACAGAGTTAGCCACTCTATCGGATGGAGAGTGGGATCGGTGCTTTCGCGCATCTGCCTTGCGACGGATTAAGCCAGAAATGCTGCGCCGAAATGCCCGAGCCAATCAATTGGCATCTGAGAGTAAGTCGAGTAGCATTGATACTTTATGAGTGAAAAATAGAAAATTGGGGGGTAGATTCCCTAGTCCCTATTCCTGCCAAAAATAAAAATTTGGAGAATTTGATAAAAAATATGGGGATTTGATCGGATAATGAGTAATTTCACTGCTAATCTAAGCGACAGAAGTGCTTGATAAGCATCTTGTTAATTCTGTAGCCACGAGAGTGAGCCATCCATGTCTCAGGACGTCAGTACTAACGAAAGGGCAACAAAGGTCTTGACCGCTTCCACTCCCATCCCGCATTGGTCCGCAGAGGCCGATGCTGATAAGTTAATGGATGATTTATTTGCGGATATCGACCGGATTTTGGAGGGCAGCAGCAAGTTGCCGACAGAGCCTGCTAAGCCAGACTATGTATCCTTGCAGTCGCTTACCATCCCGCAAATCATCATGCCGCCGGCTCTTAGGCCACCCCAAGAACTGCCATTGGAGCCACCTTCTTCTCCTAACCAGGAAACTCCTGAACAGGTAAAGGAAGTAGAAACCAGTTTGACTCACACCGCTAGCTCTAGCACGAAGCGGTCAAGGTGGTCACTAGACAAACTCCTACTGGCATTAGGTCTGGTTTCAGTTGGGGTGACGACTCTGCTGGTACTGGTCAGTCAAAAAAGGCTGAGTTGGCCTTGGTGGCTGAATTTCGCAGCTTCAACATCTACTCAGAACCGACAGCCTACCCAAGAGGATTACAAGTTTGGTGTTTATGCTTTGCGATCGCTAGGGGTAATGGATCGTAAGAAGGAAGCCAAACAACAGACAGCTATGGCTTCTGGGGGGAATAACAAGACTAACCTACCGCCAGGTTCAGCGGCTGGCAGCCGTCCTGCTGGTGCTATCCCACCCACTACTGTTCTCGAACGCATCTATTACCCAGTGTACCCACCCCAGGCGTCTTGGGTGCCACCGATGAATTTCTCGGCAACCACTCCCCCAGCAACAGCTCCTATACGCACTGCAATACCGCCGACAACACCTCCTCAAGCTGCCGCACCAGGATCTCAAAGTTCGTCAGCAGCACCGATACCAAGAGCATCTGCCACTCTATCAGCACCCAGAACTTCAGCTGCCGCGCCAGTCCCGAGCAATCCTGCTACTGTCCCTCTACCACCACCAGTTGCCGCAGCCTCACCTGCTCCACCACCAGCACCTCCAGTCAAGCATACCCTGGTGGGCTTGCTAGAACTAGGAGAACGCTCTGCCGCTTTGTTTGAAATTGATGGCATTACCCAACGCATCAATGTAGGCGAATCCATTGGTGGTAGCGGTTGGACTTTAGTATCTGTAGCCAATCAAGAAGCTGTGGTGCGGCGGAATGGGGAAGTTCGCTCTGTTTACGTGGGACAGACTTTCTAGAACCTAGTGCGCTGAAGGCTGCTATGCAGCTATGCAGAAGGGAAGAAAGCTTGTACAGTCTCAGTTCCTAGTTGTGGCATCAACAACCACAAGCAAGCCATTACGCAGGGCTTCGTAGACTTGGTTAATTAAATGCTCTTGTTGACGGCTTAAAAACCCCTCAAAGCAAAGTGAGATTAACCAACGCTGATCGTCAGGAGTAATTTTCCGAGAGGCAAGGATTTGCTTGAGGGTTTGCTCGATGTTGAGTTGCTCTAAACTAACTTGGCCTACCATCACCCTATGTAAAATATCAACACTATCAATATCGGCCAAGCCGCAGTTGCAACCAACGATCGCTCTCCATTCAGGAGAGCGATCGTTTCGGCAAATGTAAGTGATTCAGATCACAGCTGATATTATGTCCTGGTTGATTAACCCTAATACAAACTGCCCAAGGGCGGGTTTTGACTTAAGCGATATCTGCGGAGCCCAAAATATTTGTCCCTAAACCCGCCCCTACAGATATTTGCCCAAGGGCGGGTTTTGACTTAAGCGATATCTGCAGAGCCTATAATATTTGTCCCTAAACCCGCCCCTACAGATATTAGGGATTCTTGGAGAGAAATTATATCACTCCTTCACCTCCTCATCTCTTTCTCTGTAATAAATCTTATCTTCAGAAAAAGTTATCCCACCTAGAAGTAAGTCAAACTATTGGAGCTGCTCAATTACAGCATTTTTCCTTCATACTCAAGGGATAGGAAAAACAAATTTCAAGGTGATACCTATGGATATGAGTCTGATTGATTGCTTATTAATAACGCTGCTGAATGCGGTTGTTTGTATCTGTTTGCCCAAAGTATTGACAGGGATTGGATCACATCTGGCTCGCCGCCGTCGGGGCTTGGCGACCGATTTTTAGGCAAACCCTATCCCTTTGGGTCAACAAGGCACCAGCGTATCTTTACGATACAGCACTCTCAAGTCTTCCTCATCCAATTCAACGGGTGTACCGCTCTTGATCAATTCGGCAAAATCCTCATTAGGAACCATGAAACACAGCGCATACAAACGACCGCAACCTGTATTCCTAATTTCATGAATTCCGGTCGGCGGAACTAATATACTATCTCCAGCCCGAATCGCAACAGTTTTGCCGTCACAAGTCGCTAACCCCTCTCCCTTCAGGATAAAGAACATTTCCACTGCAATTTGATGGCGATTTGGTGGGGTTTTACCACCCTCATCAAAAATTTCTACACAAAAGGTTAATGACGCATCTGCGATCGCGGGATCGAAAACAATGGCTAAACGGTTAGTATCCTGAGGACTGATGCGATAAGCTTGATAGTCTTGGGGAGACTTGACCACCGGAATCATACAGCGAAAATCCATTATTCCTTACTCCTTAAATTTGTTGTTGGTTGTTGGTTGTTGGTTGTTGGTTGTTGGTTGTTAGTTGTTAGTTGTTAGTTGTTGGTTGTTAGTTGTTAGT
>DNXU01000248.1:23413-28344 GCA_003505715.1 Cyanobacteria bacterium UBA8803
CAACCAACAACTAACAACTAATACCTTTGATAATTGATTCAGAATCAGTGACAAAGCCGAAGCATTGGTTGACGTTGTAAAGGGTTGCTTGTCGGCAATAGTCTGGGGAGGTTGTTGCGGTGCAGTCTTTGACAAGAATGCAGTCATAACCTAGGAAGTTGGCATCTTGTAAGGTAGCCATTACGCACTGGTCAATATTGACTCCCGCAAAGAAGAGAGTAGTTTTGCCGAGGTTGCGTAATATGCTATCGAAAGGAGTATCCCAAAATCCGCTCATGCGATACTTATCAATGCGGATATCTTCTGGCTCTTGCTCTAGTTCCTCTACAACTGCTGCCGCCCAACTGCCTGCAAGCAGTACTTTAGCACCATTCTTGGGTAGGGGAGCGCCTAATCCTACTCCCTCACCGCTAGGATTATAAACGTGTAGCAATCCAGGACTGATATTCAATAAGTCGGGACGATTCCCCCAGTTTAGCCAAATTACTGGTACTTTGGCCGCTCGTAATGCGGGTAGCAAGATTTTCAGGGGTTCGATTGGTTCGCGATTGGGAGTCACGTCTACGCCAATGTGCGCTAGCCAACCATCTTGATGGCAGAAGTCATTTTGCATGTCGATGACAACTATCGCTGATTTGGCTAGATCTAGGCGTAAGGTTTTGGTTTCTGTTACTAAGGTAATCGGCTGGGGTGTTAGGGGGGGACGGGTGAGATCCGCGATCGCTTCATTCACAAACCAAGCATTGGGTGCTACACCTAAACTACGCAGAGGTCGATTCATAAAAATGATGCAGAAATCCTAAATTTAGTCATCTAATAGCTGGTAATTGGTAATTGGTCACCAATTTGCCATTAGTTACCCATCACCATATAACAGAGCATACATTTTACGCGATGATATAACACACGAGATCGGATTTGCCAAGGTGGAAGGGGTGGGCCGGATTGAGCAGAAAGGGGAGCAATAGGGTTGGAAGATTTTTGATTTTACGCTTAGTGAGCTAGGTATCTCTATACTTTTTGTAAAGTTTTAATAAAAAAAGCGGCTAATATGATAAAGGTTTTGTATAGCCTAGTTTTTTAGGCTATAGCAACGGTATCCTTAAATAGGTAGGGGAATTCTCGTAAATTCCTGGGAATAAGGATTCGAGCTTTTTGTGTCTAGACTTTTTTGAACGATGGCACCTGGCTTGCACTAATAAGCTGAGCCGTTGATAACCCTATGGTCTTGGGTAACCCATCCTCACTGTACTGAGGGGATAAATAAGGGTTATGTAGGTAGGGTAGGGCTTGCTGAAGCTTAATAAAAAAGAAGCGAGAGACCTAAAATCGTCCCGATCTACAGCCAATTATTGGAAAATTTACTCTGATTTCTAAGGAGCTGAAAATAAGGGGATTTGAAAGAATGACATGCGATCGCTGCACTTTACATACTAGTCAATACCCCTCTTTAGAGCCTGGAAGTAACTCTTTACAGGTTGAATCCTCACTAGAACGGCATGAATGGCATCTACAGAAACAAGTTTGGCAAGAGTCAGCAGAACTTTACAGAGTCATCCTCAGTAACATTCCCGAAGTTGTGTTCCTGACAGATGAAACTGGAGTTTTTAAGTTCATTTCTCCCCAGGTAGAACGTATTTTCGGGCATAGAGTCACTGAAGTAGAGAGCTTTGGTAACATTGCCCAATTGTTAGGAGATAACCTTTTTAACTGGAAAGACTTAGAAACTTTTGGAGAACTCTGTAATATTAAGCGGAACGTTACCGATAAATTGGGTCAGCAACGCACCCTGTTAATTAATATCAAACATATCTGTGTTAACAATAGGGAACAGGGAATAGAGAAGAGGGAACAGGAGCAGAACGGTTTTCATTCCTTGATTGTGAGTGCAGCTCATGGTGCCTCTATCGGTGAAGGTGTAATCCTTTATAGCTGCCGTGACATTACCGAGTATAATCAGGCTCTTGATGCAGGGCGCAATAGCTCGTTACAATTGGCTAATCAAGATATCACTGAGAAGCAGCAAGCAGAAGAAGCTCTCCAACAGCAGCACGAAATCCTACAAACTATCTTCGACCACATCCCCGTAATGGTGGCATTTTACGATGCTAAAGGGCAAATACAGCTCATCAACCGAGAGTTAGAGAGGGTTTTGGGTTGGTCGCTTTCGGAGGCCAAAAATTGTGACTTGTTGACTAAGTGCTATCCAGAGCCCCAAGAGCGTCAGAAGGTTTTGGAGTTCATGCTAGCAGCCAGTGGTAAATGGCAAGATTTTAAAACCAGAACTCGCTCCGGGCAAGTTTTAGATACCTCCTGGGCGAATATCCGCTTATCTAATGGCACCAGTATTGGTATTGGACAAGATATTACAGAGCGCCAGCGCACTGAAGAAGCAATCAGGCGGCAGTTAGCAGCTGTGGAAGCGGCAATGGATGGGATCGCCACACTTAATTCAAAAGGTGAATATCTCTACTTAAATGAAGCTCATGTCAAGCTGTTTGGATACAGCAGCAGCGCTGAACTACTAGGCAAGACATGGCACGAATTCTACGAGCCAAATGAAATTGCTCGCTTTGAGCAAGATGTCTTTCCCATTCTGATGCAAAAAGGACAGTGGCGCGGAGAAGCGATCGCTAAAAAGCGGGATGGTAGCACCTTTTTCGAGGAAGTTTCTCTCACTTTAACTGACGGTGGGGGAATTATTTGCGTGTGCCGTGACATCACCAAGCGCAAGCAGGCAGAACAGCAAGTGAAAGAAGCGAAGGAGCGTTTGGAATTGGTAATCCACGCTTCTAATGATGGTTTTTGGGACTGGGACTTCCTCACAGAAGAGATCTACTTCTCTCCTCGTTGGAAAGAGATGATCGGCTATGAAGATTGGGAACTGCCTAACTACTTAGCAAGTTGGGAAAGAGTTATATTTGCAGAGGATCGCCTTGCAGCTCTAAAACTCGTCGAGGATTACAATTCTGGTAAAGTTCCCCGCTTCCTAGCTACGCAACGTTTCCACCATAAAAAGGGTTCTACCGTCCATATTCTTTCCCGTGCCATTCACTTGAAAGATGACCGGGGACAAGTTATCCGCATGATCGGTGCCCATACCGATATTACCGAGCTGGTCAAAGCTCAAGAAGCGTTGCAAGCTCTCAGTCAACAAGAACGGGAGAAAGCGACTCAGCTAGAACTAACCTTACAACAACTCAAGCAAACCCAAACTCAACTGATACAGCAAGAAAAAATGGCCAGTTTGGGTCAGCTGGTTGCAGGAGTGGCTCACGAAATCAATAATCCCACCTGCTTTATCTACGGTAATATCCACCCAGCTAAAGAGTATGCCCTAGACCTGTTGCACCTGTTGCGGCTATACCAGCAACACTACCCCCAACCCTTGCTAGAGATTAGCGAACAACTCGAAGCGCTTGACATAGAGTTTATTGCCCAAGATTTTTCCAAGCTGTTGGGTTCCATCGAAGAGGGTGCCAACCGAATTTGTACCATCGTAAAGTCCTTGAAAAACTTCTCTCGCCTTGATGAAACTGAACTCAAGCGGGTAGATATTCATGAAGGTATTGATAGCACCTTGCTCATCTTACAACACCGCTTAAAACAAAGAGCCAGCCATTCTGAGATTCGAGTTATCAAAGAGTACGGACAACTGCCAATGATAGAGTGTTATTCGGGGCAGCTTAATCAGGTATTTATGAATATCATCAGTAATGCCATTGATGCCCTGGAAATGAGAAATGGGGAAGGGGGAATGGGAAATGGGAAAGAATACTCAATGCCAACGATTAGAATTCGCACGGAGATGCTTGAAAGTTGCTTGCTCAATGGCGATCGCAAGCAAGTCTCCTGGGTAGTCATTCGCATTAGTGATAACGGCTCTGGTATAACTACAGATATCCAACCTCGATTATTTGACCCCTTCTTTACCACAAAACCCCCAGGGAAAGGTACAGGTTTGGGGTTGTCAATCAGCTACCGAATTGTGGTAGATCAACACAAGGGTCAGCTATGGTGTTGCTCCAGTGAGGGTCAAGGGGCAGAATTCGCGATCGAGTTGCCAATCGTGCAGCCTCAAACCTATTTTGAATCCCCAGGGTGAAAATAGGGAGCCTAAACAAATGGTTTAATAGGTTACCCCAAATTGCCTTTATTTTTCGCATTCTAAATGAATGTAAACAATAGAAACTTCACCATCTTCTCCAACCTCAATGATGCTACTATCCGGGCAACTGTGCCAGTTTCCGGCAAACAGAGGTTCCGAAGCAATAATTACAGCATTGGGGTAATTCGAGTCATCCCTCAACCAGTAGAGGGTAGGGGCAGTGGTGCCCCAAGCATAGCGGCTGGCAACCAGGCAATGTCCGTCACTAATAACTAGGTTGGCAGAAAAGCTGACGCTATAAGATTGAGCTAAAGAAGTTAGCGCCATCAATGTGTTCTGCAATGCCTGTGCTATCGTCCTATCCGGAAATGATTGCAATTCATTCACTAGCAGGGCAAAGATATGCTCGGAATCAGTAGTACCGTGGATGGCTTGGTAGACCTCATCGTGGAGGCGCTCGCGGATAGGTCGGTACAGGGTTTTGCGGAAATTTTTGATAAAGCCATTGTGGATGAATAAAAGGCGATCGCATTTAAACGGCTGACAGTTACTCATGTCCAGTGCTTGACCTGCTGTAGCGCTGCGCACGTACCCCAAAACGCACCCCGACTGAACATAGCGGCTCAATTCCGGCAGGTTAATATCGTTCCAAATCGGCAGGGTATTTTTATAGGTGAAAGGTTCAACATCGCGATCGGGGTGATACCAACCAATACCCAAACCATCAGCATTGACCACACCAGAAGTCATTTCCTGAGGCTGGTAACTTTGGACGATCAGGGAATGTTCTGGTTTATACAATAGCTGATCGAGTTGAATGGTT
>DNXU01000245.1:0-8909 GCA_003505715.1 Cyanobacteria bacterium UBA8803
TATTTGTGTTTATAGTTTAAAAAAAATTTTGCAACCTAAAAAATAGGTGTTAGGTGTTAGGTTTTAGGTAATTTTAATAAGTTCACCAGCCTTTTAATCCAATTACCAATTACCCATTACCAAATTCAATCCACCCACTTGCGTAACAAATTCGCATAACATTTGGATAGTAAGTCGAACTCTATTGTCTTACCCTCTTTAGCAAAAATGGAGCGACGAACTGTATCTAAATCAAACAAAATTTCTCGCTCTTGGGGATCGCGGACCAAGCTCTGAATCCAACCGACAGCAACCAATCTCACACCATCTGTCACAGGTTCCACCCGATGCAGCGTTGACGAGGGGTAAATAATCATTGAGCCTGCTTCTAGTTTATAGGTACGTTCATCATCGGTGGCTTCAATTACCAATTCTCCTCCTTCATAGGAAGATGGTGAATTTAAAAATAGGGTAAAAGAAACATCCGAGCGCAGAAATTGCTGGTCACCCATGAGTGCGTTATCGACATGGGTGCCATAGGACATGCCTTTCTCATAACGACTAAACAGGATGGAGTGAATAAACTTGGGCTGTACGGAAGCTTGAAATAGGGTATTGCGGATTAGAGCCGCCTTGACGAGTTCTCTTAAATCCTGGGCATAGGGTACTTGGCTCTTAAGTTGGGTGTTGTTTTTAACCAGTTTGGCGTGCCAGCCTGCTGTAGTTTTGCCATCTATAAAGTCAGCTCCATCAAGGGTGCTAACTATAGTGTTCAGTTCCTCTGGAGTTAGAACGCCGTCAACACGAACAATCATCGTGAAAATCTTAAACAGTAGTTATTTATATGCTATTTCCCAACTGATTTAACATACTCTGAAAGAGTCATTACGGATAAACCTATTTTTTATAGCAAGGAGAGGATACTATTAATTATCATTATAGATAATAATTTTTATCAATAGTGAATTTATAGTTAAAAAACAACATGACTTCCCCCTGAGGGTAAGAAGTAAAGTGAGGAGTGTTAGGATATGCGTTCAAAAACAGTAGAATTATTTCTGGCGCTGGGTTTAGCAGCGACTGTCAGTGCCTGTGGCGCAGGTTCGACAGGTGACGGAGGTACTGGTGCAGGCGAAAGCACCCCCCCAACTCAGGAAACTCAAGAGTCTCCTAGCCCTAAAGCTGTTGAAGGTGGTGAAGGTGGTGAAGACGGCGGCAGCACCTCAACCAAAGAAACAGAAAAGTCTCCTAGCCCTAAATCTGCTGAAGGTGGTGAAGGTGGTGAAGACGGCGGCAGCACCTCAACCAAGGAAACAGAAAAGTCTCCTAGCCCTAAATCTGCTGAAGGTGGTGAAGGTGGTGAAGGTGGTGAAGGCGGCGGAACCTCCTCACAACCTAAACAATCTCCTTAATTTCAAAATAGGTAACTTCTGAATAAATTAAGGAACTCCTGACGTGCCTACACCTCCCTGCGGGGTAGGTGTGGGTATGTCACAAAGCTATAGTAGAAGCTGTGGTTTCTCACTACCAATGATAATTAAATAGTCATTATCCTCAAGGTGATAATCCGCAGGTGGGTTCGAGATAACTTCTCCTTCACTCCCTTTTTGAACACCCAGAACAATACTTTGATAAACTTCCTTCATATAAATGAGGACTTCCACAAAAGAGCTGCCTACCTTTGATGGTGGAATGGCAATTTTATACAGTTGATTCCCATCTTGAGAACTCAAGAGGTCGGAGATGACTTTGGTAATGCCATGATTGAGGGTTGCCTGGGAAATGAGCATACTGCTTAACTCGCTGCTAACGATGATTTCGTCAGCCTTAGCGCGTTTACAGGTTTGAATATAACCTTCATTTACCAACTCCACAATGGTGTAAACTTGGGAATTGATACTTTCAATAGTTAAGGTCGATAATATTACTTTAGCATCGCGAGCCGTGTCATCTAAACTATCGTCGCCCAAAATTATCACTGTGCTGGCTTTAACCAAGTTGGCGCGATTTAAGGTTTCATCCGAAACATTGCCTTGAATAAAGAATAAGTTGGGATCTTCGAGGGGTTTCCGGTCTAAATTGGCAATTAAAACTATCGGCATTTTTGCGGTTTGAGCATCTAGCCGCAATTCCTTAAGAATGGCTCTAGAGCGAGCATTCCATTCACATAAAATAATATGATTTTCAAAGTTATAAGATCTCATGCCAAGCTCCTCTTTATTTTTCCGGTCGATTAAGATACTCGCAAGTGTGGCACTAAAGGTGGCTAAGACCCCAATTCCTAAAAACATATTCACGGTCGCAATCAGACGACCGCCAATCGTAACAGGTGCAATATCACCGTAGCCAACTGTGGTTACGGTCACTATACTCCACCATAAGGCATCGCTTAATGATAAATTAGGTTCCAATAAGAACAGACCGATGGCACTGACAATGAGGATGGTGCCAATGATGAGAAATAAGCGATCAAGATTTTCACGCTGCAACAATTGCCAAATACTTTTGAGCCAAAGTTTTAATGTTTGCATGACTCTGTTAAGAAGTCTTAAATTAATGACAGGATGTGGGGTCTGGGGTAGAGTTTTAAGTTTTGAGTTTTGAATTGGGTGGGGTGTTGGTTAATTTTACCTACACCCTACATCCTACACCCTACGCCTAATCTTATTTACCTGTTCCCACTTGGGATGGGCTTGGTTAGTTATATCTACCTTGCTGTACTATAATTTTCTTCTGGGAAGAATAAGCAACATGACAATTAAGCAAAAAGATCCCAGCTCTTTGATGATGAGCGATCGCTAAATCTTTGCTCGGCTTAAGTTTACCAGGCTGAGCATATACAAGACTTGTGCTATTTCAATTTGGCTGATATTTTTATTGACTTAAAGTAGTTTTAATTTTGAGAAAACCTGTTTTGATATTTACTGGATGCCACTTCTTAAGGATCTATTAGCCAGAATGGGAACATAAATCAGTTGTTGGTCATCTAATTGGCTATGACACTGTAATACAGTGCTTAAAATGGATTGTTGTCATCCCGTAATGGCTATCGCATTCACTAAAAAAATCTCAAATCTACCACACCTTAATGCCAAATGCCATGCCAATTTCGGTTTGTACAATACTTCTAAAACAACCTCTAAGGTAGTTCCTAAGAATAAATTATTCAGTCAATCAGGTTAGCCAAGTTATGTTGTCGTTGGCACTACTAAATTGAAGTAACGGCTCGCCCCTACAGGGGATACTTTTTTATTCGGAACTCCCTCAACCAGCAAAGGGTTTCATATGATGTTCGGCAAATCACCCATAATAAACCTGTCGCAGGAGCAACTTCGCTCAACCCACCCCTATAGATATTATGGGTGTTTAACCGGACATGATATCAGCTGCTAAATTAGGCAATTTAAATTTGTAACAGCTTAGTCGCTGTGGCTTACTCATGCGCACACTGCTGTAATACAGCCAGGACTTAGGCAACTACTTCATAAAGAAGCGTAATGGTGTGTTAGCAAAGCGCGTAACGCACCCTACTAATAGGGGCTGCGTGTAAGTCTTAACAGCTTTAAGTTCTGCTGCCATCTCTGCGATTTTGAGCTGGCACACCCTAACTATGCAATCAGTTCCCTTTGCAGAGTATCGCTGTGAATATATCGCACCAAAAAGCAAATGGTATTAGCAACTCTTGCAGCTCAGGCTATGACTCATCAAGCGTTGGCAACATCTCCTGTAGGCATCGCCGATCTGCCTCCCACTAAAGGCAATCTGGTTGTTTCCGATCCTACTGAAGAACCAGCCACAAAACAAGCAACTATCGAGCAGGTGAGTAAGGCGATCGCTTCACCAGAATCTCTGATGGAACAGGAATTTGCATCAAGGGCCTTGCCAGCTTCAGAATCTCCAAGCACTCAGCGCGATCGCCATACTGAAACAGTCGTTGTACCAACCGTAGCGAGTCCCGCCCCCCCAGCGCCTAGCTCTGACATTGCGCCTCCCGAAACCGAGATCACACTGGCGTCCACGCCAGTCGAAAAAAAAGCTTGTATGGCTAAGGCAACTGCTACTAAAGAGCAGACTCCTATTCTTGTAGCACAAGGTCAACCCACCAATTCCTGTTTGGAAGTTGAAGATCTCAAGTCTCAACTGCGGGATGTGGAGAACATCAAGGATAAGGCAAAATTTGAAGCTTCACCAGCTTTAAGCATTAATATTCCGACTGGCTTTGGTGCCGATCGCAACACCGCTTTTATCAGCGGAACTTATCAAGAACGAACCCGATACGGTAACAAGAGTGATGGTGCCTTAGGTGTTGGGGTTGGCTTGGGGAATGCTGATAAAGCGGTAGGGGTTGAACTGTCTTATACAGCGGCTAGCTTCGGCGGCAGTCGGGACTTTGGCTCTGGAGGCTTTAACGTCAAAGTCCATCGTAAGCTCAAAGATGACTTATCAGTAGCAGCTGGCTGGAATGGCTTTTTAAATCTTGGGGGTGAAAATGACTTTGAAAACTCCGTCTATGGCACTGTTACCAAAATTTTCCGAACGCGAGATGACATCAACTTGCCTTTGAGTCGAATAGCGGTAACTGCTGGAGTGGGTAATGGACAGTTCCGCACTGAGGATGCTTTAGCAAAAGATGCTGGGGGAGTTAACGTTTTCGGGAACGTGGCTGTCCGCGTAGCTAAACCAGTTAGTTTAATTGCCGAGTGGAGTGGACAAGACTTAGGCGTGGGAGTTTCCATTGCCCCCTTCAAAAACATCCCACTCGTGATTACTCCCGCAGTACGAGACATTGTCGGTGCCGGAGATGGGGCGCGATTTGTCCTAGGTACGGGTTTGGCATGGAAATTTTAAATCTACAAGTAGGAGTAGGTTCATGTATAGAAGCAAATGGTTAACTTTAGTCATTGGTACGTTACTAGTTAGCAGTGGATTAATTCCAAGTCCCGCCAGTGCAGGTAATCCCGCTGCTGGGAATCAGTCAGATATTACGGGAACCAACGTTTGGAATAATACTGCACCGATATTTGATAATGATGGCCAACTCAATGAAGATATTCGCAATAATGCCCGTCGTCTTGCCCAAGAACTGGATGAAGCTGCCGAAGGTTGCTGTAATGCTCCCCCATCAACTAGTGCGCGTCGGTTTGCTAGAAATCCAGGCGTCTCAAATCAGGCTTGTGCTAGCCCAGGGTGTGTGAAGCTTAATGAAGTGATGCAGGAAACCGAAATCTTTTTAGATGAAGTGAACCGTTCTCTCGCAGAACAAGCCAACGCTAATCGTAACCGAGCCTGGTAGATATCCGCGTTCTTTCGTTCAATAATGCGATTGGGTTTTAGTGCAAGCATCGCTCTCTTTATGGGGGCGATTTTCTACATCCAGCATATCAGCAACTGTTGTGACCGCACCCGATAAGATAGGGATATGACCCTATCTGCTGAATAATGCCCCTCCTGCCTCCAAAATTGCAAAAGCGATTAGCTCCTCCTCTTAAAATTGGCTCCTTGGAAGTCAAAAGCCGAGTTTTGCAGTCCCCCCTCTCTGGCGTTACCGATCTGGTGTTTCGCCGCTTAGTCCGACGCTATGCTCCCAACTCGATGATGTATACCGAGATGGTGAATGCCGCAGGCTTATGCCATGTGAAACAACTGCCAAGGATTATGGAGGTAGACCCTAACGAAAAACCTATTAGCATCCAGTTATTTGACTGTCGCCCTGATTTTATGGCAGAAGCTGCCCAAATGGCAGTTAGGGAAGGGGCGGATACGGTGGATATTAATATGGGTTGCCCGGTGAATAAAATTACTAAAAAGGGTGGGGGGTCTTCCTTACTGCGCGATCCTAAAACCGCTGAGGCGATCGTGCGTACTGTGGTTCAGGCAGTGTCAGTGCCAGTCACGGTGAAAACCAGAATTGGTTGGAGCGATCGCGAAATCACCATTCTGGACTTTGCCAAACGCCTAGAAGATGCAGGGGCGCAAATGCTAACTTTACACGCTCGTACCCGCGAGCAAGGTTACCATGGTTCTGCTCAATGGGAGTGGATTGCACGAGTTAAGGAAGTTCTTTCTATCCCAGTTATTGCCAATGGAGATATATTTTCTGTAGAGGCTGCGGTGAATTGCTTGGAACAGACAGGTGCAGATGGGGTGATGTGTTCCCGAGGAACCTTGGGGTATCCTTTTTTGGTGGGAGAAATTGATTATTTTCTGAAAACGGGGCAAGCGATCGCTCCCCCCACAGCAGTTGAACGCCTTGAATGCGCTAAAGAACACCTCCAAGGACTTTGGAGTTATAAAGGCGATCGCGGCATTCGCCAAGCTCGAAAACATATGGCTTGGTATGCTAAAGGTTTTACTGGGGCTGGAGAGTTACGCGATCGCCTTAGTCGGATTGAGACAGTGGTACAGGGGGTTGAGTTGCTTGACGGCGTGATTGCACGGATTCAGGCTGGCACTTTCCCAGAAATGGCGCTGTCTTGTCTCATGTAATTAACGGAAGCGATAGCTTGCGCTAGAGCAGTTTGGCTTGTAGAGATTTAATTAAGTTAGTTTTGTCATCTCAATTTTTTAGACTCAGGAGGAGATAGCATGACCCAAGTGGTTGTAGGTGAAAACGAAGGACTCGAATCAGCATTACGCCGATTTAAACGGCAAGTTTCCAAAGCGGGAATTTTTGCCGATATGAAACGTCTGCGTCACTTTGAAACACCCATCGAAAAGAAAAAGCGTAAAGCGATCGCCAGAAGACGCAAGCGGAAAATGTACTAGTGAAGGCAGGGCGGGTTTCGACTGCGCTCAACCCTCCGACTGTGCTCAACCCTCCGACTGCGCTCAACCCTGGGCAAAGCATTTAGGCGATCGCATCTGGCTGAAACCCACCGTATTAAATCCCAATGCTTCGCCCTGCTGAGGCTGGGAGCTAAATTACAACAATCCTACGAAATGCAGTGGGCCTTGACCGCTGATTAACTCCAACAGCAAAGCAATAAAACCAATCATTGCTAACCGCCCGTTCCAAACTTCAGCAGCAGTAGTCATGCCCCACTCCCAACGCTCTTGAGGATACATCTTGACCATCTTCTTCGGTCGCATCACTTCTGAAAGTTGGACGTTGGGAGCTTTAAGAGCGTCAACAACTAATGTCGCTAAGGAGTCAATAAAGACAGGATGGGTATTGAGCGCTGGAACACGCTGGAAGTTTTCAATCCCTGCTTCTTCGGCAAGTTCTCGGTACTCAATATCAATTTCTTGCAAGGTTTCAATATGTTCCGAAACAAAGCTAATCGGTACAACCAGCAAATCTTTCACTCCTTGTGCCGCTAGTTCGGGAATGGCTTCCTCAGTGTAGGGTTTGATCCATTCCACCGGGCCTACTCGACTTTGATATGCTAAAGTATGGGGATTCGGGCGGTTGAGCGTTTTCATAATCAAGGCCGTGCAGTCCTCAATTTCTTGCTGGTAGGGATCGCCGGCTTCTGTAACGTAGCTCAAGGGGACGCCGTGGGCGCTGAAGAAAATGTGAACGTCATCGGGATGGGCAAATTGATCGAGTTCCTGAGCGATTAACTGTGCCATCGCTTGCAGGTAACCCGGTTGATCGTACCAAGAGGGAATGACTGTATGTTCAATCCGCTCGAGGGTAGGATCTTCTTGCCATAGTTGTTCCAGAAGCCGGAAGCTAGAACCGCTGGTGCTGATGGAAAATTGGGGATAAAGGGGGAAAATGACTAGCTGCTCAATCCGATCGCGTTTGATGCGGGCGATCGCTTCTTCAGTAAAAGGATGCCAGTAGCGCATTGCCACATAAACTTTGGCATCAGTACCTCTTTGTTGCAACTGTTCCTGAAGGGCTTGAGCTTGCGCTTCCGTAATGTACCGCAGTGGCGAACCCCCACCAATTTGTCGGTAGTTTTCTTGCGACTTCTTCGCCCGCATCGTCGAAATGAACCACGCTAGGGGACTTTGCAACCAGGAAAAGCGCAGCCGGATAATTTCGGGATCAGAAAAAAGGTTGAATAGAAAAGGGCGAACATCCTCTAATGTTTCTGGTCCACCTAGATTAAGTAATAATACCCCAACACTACCCATAGCGTTCACTACTTCTTAGAACTTTCATATTTGTTACTGATTTTAACAATATATTCCCTTGATGGTTTCAATTCTCAGTAAGAAATACAGATATTTATCAGGATGTGAGTAATGGCAACAGTTTTCAGAACTTGGAGTTATCAATACCAGTGGCTGTATGACGGGATTTCGCGACTAGCTGCCTTGAGTGTGGGAGGAGAAAAACGCTTCCACCACTTGCCTTTACAAGGCTTAACGATTGAGAATGACACTAAGGTATTAGACCTGTGTTGCGGCAGCGGTCAAGCAACTCGGTTTCTCGTCGCCTATTCCCAAGATGTCACTGGCTTAGATGCCTCCCTGCTATCGCTGCAACGGGCAGAACGCAACGTACCTCAGGCTCATTACGTGGAAGCCTTAGCTGAGGAGATGCCATTTCCCGATCATCAGTTTAATTTAGTGCATACCAGTGTAGCACTACACGAGATGTCCCCTTCAGTGTTGCGGCAAATTTTTAAAGAGGTGTATCGGGTACTCAAACCGGGAGGTACGTTTGCGCTAGTAGATTTTCACAAGCCGACGAATTTCCTATTTTGGCCAGGAGTCGCGCTGTTTCTATGGTTATTTGAGACCCAGACAGCTTGGCAGTTATTGGAAGAGGATTTAGTTGGGTTGTTAAAAGAAACGGGGTTTGAGGCGTGCGATCGCTCCCTTTACGCGGGTGGCAGTTTGCAGGTGATTCAGGCCAGGAAATAATTAGGGTTATATCTTGTCCGGTTGATTAACCCTCATAAAATCTGTGGCAGGGCGGGTTTTGACTTAAGTCATATCTGCGGAGCGCAAAATATTTGTCGCTAAACCCGCCC
>DNXU01000245.1:9115-10896 GCA_003505715.1 Cyanobacteria bacterium UBA8803
TGGGGGGTCGGGGGGGCAAAATGTTTTGGTTATCGCTTTACCAATTTCTTGGCCATCTTCCGCAAGCGCACCGACTGTGGCGTTACTTCCACCAATTCATCTGACCCGATGTATTCCAAAGCACGTTCTAGGCTCATTTCCATCGGTGCTTGCAACTGCACTAATTCATCCCCAGTCGCAGAACGGTGGTTAGTTAGCTGCTTGGTCTTGCAAACATTCAGATCTAAATCCTGGGGACGGTTGTTTTCGCCAACAATCATGCCCTTGTAAACCTTAGTACCTGGAGTAATAAAGAATACACCTCGGTCTTCTCCGTTTTTCAGGGCGTAGAATGTGGCCACTCCTTCCTCAAAGGAAATAATGACCCCATTACGACGAGTCTCAACCTCACCAGAAATAGGCCGATAGTCCAGGAAGCTGTGGTTCATGATACCCTCACCGCGAGTCAGGCGCATGAACTCGCCCCGGAACCCAATTAAACCACGGGCGGGAATCACAAACTCTAACTGGGTACGACCGTTACTTCCCACTTGCATGTCCTGCATTTCCCCCTTCCGCTGACCTAGCCGTTCGATACAGCTACCGACTGCGGCTTCCGGAACGTCTAGTACCAAAAGTTCATAAGGTTCGCAGGGTTGCCCGTTCACTTCCCGGTAGATAACTTGGGGTTGGGATACTTGAAACTCATACCCCTCGCGACGCATGGTTTCAATCAGGATACCCAGGTGCAGTTCGCCCCGACCCGAAACTAGGAATTTATCGGGAGAATCCGTTTCTTCCACTCGCAGAGCGACGTTGGTCTCCAGTTCTCGGGTCAGGCGATCGCGCAATTGCCGAGAAGTCACGTAATCTCCTTCTTGGCCTGCAAAGGGCGAATCATTCACCGAGAAGGTCATCTGCAAGGTTGGTTCGTCTACCTTAATCAAGGGCAAAGCTTGCGGTTCGTTAGGACAGGTAATGGTCTCCCCAATATTGGCATTGGCAAACCCAGCGACAGCGACGATATTCCCAGCTGAGGCTTCTTGCAGGTCGATGCGTTTCAACCCTTCAAAGCCCATTAATTTAGTGATTTTAGTCTTGACAATTTCTCCCGTTTCTGTTACTAGAGCTGCTTGCTGACCGGATTTGATCGTGCCGTTGTGGATTCTGCCAATGACAATACGACCGAGATAATCAGAATAATCCAGAGTTGTTACCTGTAGTTGCAGGGACTTGGCCGGATCTCCTACTGGTGGGGGTACGTGGCGCAGAATCGCTTCAAATAGCGGTTGCATATCCACGCCCTCAACTTCTAGATCCGCTTTAGCATAGCCTTGGAGACCTGAAGCAAACAGATAAGGAAACTCGCACTGATCGTCATCGGCCCCTAGTTCGAGGAACAAGTCAAGGACTTTATCCACTGCACCGTAGGGATCGGCTTGAGGTCGGTCGATTTTGTTGACCACGACAATAGGACGCAGCCCTTTTTCGAGAGCTTTTTTCAGTACGAAACGGGTTTGGGGCATTGGCCCTTCATTAGCATCCACAATTAGGATACAGCCATCCACCATACCGAGGACTCGCTCCACCTCACCGCCAAAGTCAGCGTGACCGGGAGTATCAACAATATTAATTAGGGTGTCCTTATAGCGAACAGCAGTATTCTTGGCCAAAATGGTAATGCCCCGCTCCCGCTCCAAATCGTTGGAGTCCATGACGCAGTCTGGGATGTCTTCCCCTTCGCGGAAGATGCCGGATTGTTTGAGCAGGGCATCAACTAGGGTGGTTTTGCCGTGATCGAC
>DNXU01000322.1:0-7840 GCA_003505715.1 Cyanobacteria bacterium UBA8803
CCCTCATCCCTCATCCCTATTTCTAAAAAACAAATGCGATACCAGACAAGAGTCTGGATATCGCCAGAAATTCAGGAAAATTTTTCCTGAGGTTTAAGATAACGCGATCGCGCTGCTAACTAGTTAAGGGCTGGCCGCTGGAGACGCTCCAGGAGATGGGCTGGTGCCACCGTCGCCACCGCCACCAGCAGGACAGGCTGTCAAACCTAGCCCTAAGGCACATAGGAGCAGCAAACCGATTAATTTCTTATTCATACACTCCCCTTTTTTTTAAGGCTGCGTCAAAACAGAATGTTACGCTAGCCTACTACAACTTTACAGTTTTAGCATGACCACCTGTTGTTCCGATAGCTCTGGTGGGAAGGTTCTAGCAGCAAGCGATCGCTCGGGAGCAAAAATCGACAATTTTCTCTCAGCTGTTCCCTGTTCCCTTGCCCTAGCTCAGTCTTTAGGATAATTTTAGAGTCCTAGGACTTGTAACTGTCTAAAATTTAGAATCAGCGCTAGCTTCTTATGATAGGTGCGGACTATGGCTAGAGGAAGGCATTGTGTTTTCTAAAATAAATCGTGCTTGGCAATTGCTCCAAACCAGGATCGAGTATCCCCCAAGGCAAGCAGCGCTTACCAGAAAGATTGTTGACCGCATCCGCAATTCTCTCCAGTTGCAGGTAGTTCTCCAAACAGCGGTAGATGAAGTAGCTGCCCTGCTTGAGTTGGATTACTGTAGTTTCTTGTGGTATTTCGAGGAGGCAAGGCAAGTTGAAGTCGTTTGCGAGCGCAGTAAGGGCAATAACCAGCCCTCTTATTTGGGATATCACCCTTTAGAAGACTTTGGAAAACTGGGTTTAGCGATCGCCAAGGGTCAGCTGATTATTAACCCAGGAAAGGTAAAATCAACTGCCATAGGGTTTAGAAGTATAGCTCAGCTATTTAGCGAGCGGCTAAGGCTAGGGTTCTGCAACTCTCCGGAGTCAAGCCATAGTGTTAGGGGTTGTTCAGTCTGGTGCGGTAGCAAAATAGCACCTCCCTTGACCAACTGGAACGGGTTAACGTGCCAAGAGTTGGGGAATTGCTATCAGCAGAATCAGCCGATATGGGGATATAAAGCTAGCTTACTTATTCCTGTTACTGGAAAAGAAGGGGGAATTGGTTTCATTGCTTGTCTGTCAGAACTACCTCGACATTGGTCAGCTACCGAGATTGAATTTCTAGAATTGATTGGGGAATCCCTAGAGATTGCGATCCGTCAAGCTCAACTTTACGAACAGACCCAGAAACAAGCAATCAGAGAGCAACTCGTAAATCAAATTGCCGATCGCACTCGCCAGAGTTTTGACCTGGATACCATATTAAGCGAAGCGATCCCTCACTTGTGGTCGGCATTAGAGGTAGACCGCTGTTTGGTGCATTTGGTTGAAGATCGCAACCACTTAGAACAATTAGACATCCCCTCAGAACGGGAAATGGCTGAGTGTAGAGCCACAATATTTCGCCGCAACCATTTGTATGAAGTTTGTCGGCAACCGTTTCGCCCTTCCATTGATGACTTCGATCCCAACGGGCCGATTACTCAGTCCGTCATGAAACACCCACAATTGATTGTTATTCCAGACATTACTCAAGATGAACGGATTGGTAAAGACAATCAAGAATACCAAAAGGCTCAGATTAAATCTTCCCTAGTAGTTCCTGTCCAAGCCAACGGCACCCTGCACGCCATACTTTATCTAAATCAGTGCGATCGCATCCGGTATTGGTCAAAACACGACCGAGAACTCGCCGGGGCTGTTGCCGATCACCTGGCGATTTCGTTGCAACAAGCATATTTGTACACCCGCACCCAGCAGCAAGCAGCTCATAGCGCCCTGCAAGCTCAGAAGCTATCAGAAATGCTAGCACAGCTGCGACAAACCCAAGCTCAGTTGATTCAGAGTGAAAAAATGTCGAGTTTGGGTCGGATGATCGCTGGTGTTACCCACGAAATTAATAACCCAATTACTTTTATCTATGGCAATATTCCTTATCTGGAGAGTTACGTCAAAGACCTAATCTGTCTGGTAGAAATCTATCAAAGCGAGTATCCGACACCCTCGGCTGAAGTGGAAAAAATAGCTGAAGAGGTGCAACTAGAGTTCTTAGTTAGAGATTTACCCAAGATTTTGCAGTCCATGAAATCAGGTGCTGAGCGGATTCACGAAATCGTTCAGGTATTGCAGAGATTCGCACGGCACAATGAAGCATCCTTGAAACGGATCGATATCAATGCAACGTTAGAAAATACGCTGTTGATTCTACACAACCAGCTCGTCCATACCATTCAGGTAGAGCGGCAATACGACAACTTGCCACCGATAGAATGTTACCCGCAATCCATTAATCAAACCTTCTTGAGTATCCTGACCAATGCCATAGAAGCTCTCAACCGCTCGCCAGAACCCAACAAAACCCTGACCCTATGCACCAAGTGGATACCCGAAAGGGGAGATGAAGGACGAGTGCAAATTGCGATCGCTGACAATGGCCCCGGCATTAACCTGGAAATTCAGTCCTGCATCTTTGATCCTTTTTTCACGACCAAAGAGGTAGGAGAAGGCCGAGGATTGGGTCTAACCATTGCTTATCAAACTGTTGTCAACCAACACAAGGGTCACCTGGAAGTTAAATCCCAGCCAGGGCGAGGTGCTGAGTTTGTCTTAGAGTTGCCAGTGCAGCATCATCATGCCTATACATCCAATCCAACCTCCTACCAATCCCTAATTGCTACCTCAGAAATTGCGATCCCCCATCGTTAGCTGCCGCAAGCAACAGCGGATGCTAGCATTATGCGAGTAACCTACTTTTTTAGCGGATAGCGAGTTGCTATTAGGGAAGGAATAAATTTTATTTGTGAAATGCTTATGAATGCTGCCTCTCGCTCAGTTCTACCTCAAAAAAGTCCGAAAAGAAGACCTAATCTTCATTCCCAGGGAACGGCATCCCCAGCAGCCCAATTCTCAGCGGCTCCCTCTATGCCTTCTAGAACCTCAGGACAGAAAGTTGAAAAGCTGAACCCCGCCTCACAGAGTATACCTGGTTGGTTGCGATCGCTGATATTCCTACAACGCGGTTCTGACTTCCTAGCATTATTACTTTGTGCCACCACTCTAGCCCTTTATTCTTGGACGGTGTATACCCAGCAGCAGTGGACACAAGCATACCGCGAACTAGAAGCTTTGCGCCGTAACGAACGGCAATTGACCACAACCAACGCGATTATCAAAGACCAGTTGGCTCAACAAGCCGAACGCCCAGCCACAGGTTTAGTGAATCCTAGTAGAGACAACACGATTTTGCTGCCCCCTGCCCCCCAACGCCAATTCCTGACAGCTGGGAGCCAGACTCCTGCAAAAGAGTCGGTGGCAAAGACACCACTAGGATATTAATCAGGACACGCAACTGAGCCATATATAGCGGTAATGGTGCGTGAGCTACCCCATAACACACCCTACGAACCATCGGAATCTAAAAGTCCCCCAGAATTGGGGGATTTAGGGGGCATTCCAGGAGGTCTATTTCCCAAAAAAACATGGCCAAGACGCAAACAAAAAAATTAAAACTCTGGCAACTGCCCAGTTTTAGACTGTTGCTAGTTTGGGGAATTATGATCGTAGGCAGTTGTGGATTATTACTTAATTTGTATCGGCTGCAAGTGGCACAGGCACCCATACTGGAGGAAAAAGCCCGGGAGCAGCAGATGGTCTACATGCGTCCTTTTGTGCCTCGCCGTCCAATTGTTGACCGTAATGGCAATGTCTTAGCAACCGATCGGCGCGTCTATACTCTGTATGCTCACCCCAAACTTTTCAAAATCCCCAAGCAGGAGGTCGCAGCCTCTTTAGCTCCCCTAATTGAGAAGTCATCCACTGATTTGGAGAAGCTCTTTAATAAAAAATCGAGTGGTATTTTAGTGAGCTATACCTTAACAGAAGAAGCCGCAGACCAAGTTGCCAGACTGAGTATGGATGGTCTAGAGCTAATTCAACGGTATTCTCGCCTTTATCCCCAGCAGGATTTGGCCGCCGATGTGGTTGGCTACGTGGATGTCGATCATCGGGGTCAGGCAGGGATAGAATATTCTCAGCAGAATTTGTTAGAACGGGCAGTGCGCACCCTGCGCCTCAGCCGTGCTGGTAATGGGGCGTTAATGCCCGACCATGTACCGGAAGGATTTCTCCACTTTGATGAGCTACATTTACAAGTGACCATTGACAGTCGCTTGCAAAGGGCAGCTCGCTCAGCTCTAAGGCAAAAAATTAAGGAGTTTAAGGCCAAGCGCGGCAGCGTAATTGTCATGGATGCGCTGGATGGTTCCCTGTTAGCCTTGGTTTCAGAGCCAACTTACAACCCGAATAAGTATTATAACTTTGACATTGGTCTGTTTAAGAACTGGGCGCTGGCTGACTTGTACGAACCCGGTTCGACATTCAAGCCTTTGAACGTGGCGATCGCTCTAGAAGCTGGTGCGATTCAAACCGACAGTTATTTCAGCGATACAGGTTCAATTCAAATCGGTAAGTGGGTAATTTCTAACTATGACAAAGTCGCTCGCGGCAGGATTAGTCCAGCTCAAATTTTGGAGTATTCCAGCAATATCGGCATGGTGCGGATTGTCCAACGCATGAAGCCGGAGGCTTACTACAACTGGCTGCAACGACTGGGGTTGGGGCAAAAGGTGGAGACAGACTTACCCTTTGAGTCACCTGGTCAGTTCAAAAGTCGGCGGCAGTTTACGTCTTCGCCAGTGGAACCGGCAACCACGTCTTTTGGTCAAGGCTTTTCCTTAACTCCCCTCCAACTTACTCAAATGCACGCGACTCTTGCCAATGGCGGCAAGTTGGTGACCCCCCATGTGGTGCAAGGACTGTTTGATAGCAAGGGCCACTTGTACTGGCAGCCGCGTTTGGCTTCTGTGCGCCCCCTTTTCTCGCCTACGACAACTCAGGCAGTATTAGAAATGATGGAAACAGTGGTGACCAAGGGAACGGGTAAAAATGCCCAGATTCCGGGGTATAGAATTGCTGGCAAGACGGGGACGGCGCAAAAAGCCAGTCCTGGAGGTGGCTATTATAGTAATGCTAAAATTACCAGCTTTGTAGGAATTTTGAGCGTGGACTCTCCCCGTTATGTGGTCTTAGCAGTAGTGGACGAACCCAAGGGAGAAGCTTTTGGTTCAACGGTGGCAGCGCCAATTGTTAAGTCAGTCATGGAAGCACTGATTGGCATTGAGCGCATTCCGCCTAGTGATACAACAACAGCTACCAATTAGCGAACAATATCATCCCTGATCGTTCAAAGAAGAACGCGCATCATTAAACCCAGCCACCTCCGACAAGACATACAACGGTCTGCCCTTAACTTCTTCATAAATGCGCCCCACATATTCCCCCAGAATGCCAATACTAACTAGTTGCACAGCACCGAGAAAGAAAATGGCAATCATAATTGTGGCAAAGCCAGTTAAAGGAGAAGTTGGGGCAACAATCCGCCAGTAGAAGACAAGTACTGCCATTAGCATTGCTACTAAGGCTGCCAGCAAACCCACATAAGTAGACAGCCGTAGTGGTAATTTAGAAAAGGAGACCAAACCATCCGCTGCTAGGGAGAGGGACTTGCGAAACGTGTACTTTACTTCACCCGCAAAACGAGGATCGCGCTCGTAGGGGATTGAAGTCTGCTGCAAACCTACCCAAGAACGCAGCCCTCGGATGTAACGGTTGCGCTCTGGCATTTTATTGAGTACATCGACCACCTGCCGATCCATTAAACAAAAGTCACCTGTATCGGGGGGAATATCGATATCAGCCAGACGCCGCAGCAGGCGATAAAATACATAAGCTGGCAGGCGTTTCACCCAGCTTTCTTTCCGCCGCTGAGTCCGCTGAGCATAGACAATTTGATAGCCCTGTTTCCACTTTTCTACGAGAAGGGGAATTAATTCTGGCGGGTCTTGTAAATCGGCATCGAGAACTACGATCGCTTGACCGCGGATAAAGTTTAAACCAGCCGTGACAGCAATTTGATGACCGAAATTACGGGCAAGGCTGAGGTAGCAAAGGCGTGAGTCTTTCTCATGCAAGTCCCGCAGCAATGAAAGAGTGCGATCGCGACTACCATCATTGACTAAGATTAATTCCACCAGACCATCCATCCGATCCATTACGGCACTAATCCTGCGGTACATTTCCCTCAGGGTATCTTCCTCGTTGTATACCGGAATGACAAAGGAATACTTCGGATGCACAGTTTATCTAAGCCCCTGTAATCAAGATGTTTTTTAACAGTTAATTGAAAATTGCAAATTGTATCGTCGGCGGATGTAGGGGCGGGTTTAGCTATTGCCTGAGGCATCTTACCAATAACTTTTGTCCAAAACCCGCCCTGAGTGGGGTTGAGTATTAATGACCTAATTTATTAGGAATCCCTTCGCAGCCACCGGGAATGGTTTTGCGGGAGTGTTCGCCGCACCAGTAACAACAATATCTGCGCTGTTCCTCATCCAGCCTTTGCACACCTCTAAAGTTAACTTTTTCTACCACGACTCCGGTATGGGCACCAGTGCGGTAGTTAGGCGGTTCGGTGCGGCTGCGAGGACTAGCTGTTTCTACCGATCCATAGAACAGTCGCGCTCCCTTCATATCAGCACCAGTCAGGTTGGCTTCGTACAAAATCGTGCGCGACAGGTTTGCGCCTACCAAGTCACAGCTGCTGAGATTCGCTCTCACCATATTCGCCTCGCTCAGTTCTGTCCAGCGGAGATCGGTATGGCACAAATCAGCCCCAGCTAACATGACGTTCAACTCAATCACCCGTACCCCATTCAGGCGGTCTTCTTGGTAGCCACCGTTACCATCCAGCATCGGGCGTCCCAAATGGCGATCGCGTTTTAGGGGTGTCAGCAAACGAGACTGGGATAAAAACCGCAAGACTTTAGCTTTGCCCTGGGCGTCTACACTGGTGAGAATGGCAGCTGTCCGTCCTTCGCAAAAGGCTCGTTCCTGCGGCCAATCTTCTAGCAATCCTTCGTCATCCAAGGCCAAATCCGAGACTCCTTGAAAGTAAGCATCAATAGTTTGCTGCTGAGTAATTGTATTTTGCTGGATGGTCAGGTCTTTGGAAATAATATACTGCCGCCAAGCAATGTAAACGGCCAAGATAGCGATCAGAATTTGCCCTAAGGCTCCAATCCATTCCGCTAGGGAGCCAATGGAATCGAAATAGTGCTTGAATCCCGTTAAATGAGCCAAACCTAGTACAGCTGCTGCCACGCCACAGATGGCAATGATTTGCGATCGCTGCTGGGGGGTAAAAGTCTCCTGCAATGACCGCTGCAAGGGTGACCAAATCACTGCCACCGATATCAACAAAGTGACAATGACTCCTGCTAAGCTCACCCAGGTGTTATCAATCGCTAACCCCAAAATGAAAATAGCGATCGCGCTAAAAATAATGGTTGATGAGTCAGCGATTGCTTGGTTCTTCAGAAGATATCCTCGATTGTTCAATTCAGAGGGCGGCAGGTGAGAAAGGTTTTGCTCTACTTGGCTCTCCTCCTTGTCTACCGATATCGGAACCTGACTTGTGGCCAAACTCTGGTCGGGGTTATTCTGGCAACTATCGATTGTGGAATTGGACTGATAAGGATCGGGCTGAGTTGTCATGTGTTCGAGGTAAAACAGGCAGATTGTAATCATCACCTTATTGATACCTAAAAGATTCTAACCTCATCCCTCACCCCTCCTCCCTCCCCCCTCACTCCCTCCCTCCCTCACTCCCTCACTCCCTCACTCCCTCCCTCCCTCAC
>DNXU01000322.1:8033-19521 GCA_003505715.1 Cyanobacteria bacterium UBA8803
TCATCCCTCATCCCTCCCCCCTCCCCTACTTCCATAAGTATTTATTCTTATCAATGGTGAAGATTTGGTATAGGTCTAACTTTAATCTTCTCAAAGCTTCATGCAACTTAATAGAATGTAACTGTCGGCAACGATAGGTATATATTCTCACTAATGATTAATCCTCAGTTTCCCTGGATAACCACTATTATTCTGTTACCCCTACTGGCATCCTTAGCAATTCCCTTCATTCCTGACAAAGAGGGCAAAACTGTTCGCTGGTATGCTCTTGGGGTCGGCATTATTGACTTCCTCCTAACGCTCTACACCTTTTCCCAGCATTACGATTTACAAAACTCTACATTACAACTGGTTGAAACTTATCCCTGGATACCACAACTCGGTTTGAGTTGGTCGGTGGCAGTCGATGGTCTATCGATGCCGCTGGTGGTTTTAACATGCTTCGTAACCACCTTAGCCATCATGGCTTCCTGGAAAGTCAATCGTAAACCTCGGTTGTTTTACGCCCTGATGCTGGTGATGTACAGCGCCCAGATTGGCGTCTTCGCGGCACAGGATTTGCTGTTGTTCTTCTTAATGTGGGAATTGGAATTGGTGCCAGTGTACCTGCTGATTGCCATCTGGGGTGGTGAAAAGCGCCTCTATGCAGCCACCAAGTTTATTCTCTACACGGCAGCAGGTTCGATCTTTATCCTGGTAGCAGGGTTAGCGATGGCATTCTACGGAGATACGCTGACCTTTGATATGCAGCAGTTAGCCCAAAAGCATTACCCCATCAGCTTGGAACTGCTTCTGTATGCAGGCTTCTTGATTTCCTTCGGGGTGAAACTGCCAATTTTCCCCTTGCATACTTGGCTACCTTTCGCCCACAGCCAAGCCTCTGCTCCCGTTTCGATGATTCTAGCTGGGGTGTTGTTGAAGATGGGGGGCTATGGGTTAATTCGGATGAATATAGAAATGCTGCCCAACGCCCACATTCTTTTTGCTCCAATACTGGTAGTTCTGGGGGTCGTTAACATCGTCTATGGAGGTTTGATGGCCTTTTCTCAAGAAAACCTCAAGCGGCGACTCGCTTATTCTTCAATTTCCCACATGGGTTTTGTTCTCCTCGGTATTGCCTCCTTTAGTGAGTTGGGGATGAACGGTGCCATGTTACAGATGATTTCCCACGGGTTAATTGCCGCAGCGCTGTTCTTCCTCTCCGGTGTCACCTACGATCGCACTCATACTCTAGAAATGGCAAAAATGGGTGGACTTGCCCAAGCTATGCCCAAAGTGTTTGCCCTGTTTACGGTAGGTGCAATGGCTTCTCTCGCCTTACCTGGAATGAGCGGTTTTGTGGGAGAGTTATCGGTTTTCCTAGGAGTTGCCACTAGCGATGCTTACAGTTCGATCTTCAAGGTAGTCATGGTGTTCTTAGCCGCAGTGGGATTAATCGTCACTCCGATTTATCTCCTCTCCATGCTGCGCCAAGTTTTCTACGGCAAGTTTAATTCCGAACTCAAAATTCAGAAATACCTAATTGATGCCAACCCTCGCGAAATTTTTATTACTCTCTGTTTGTTGGTGCCCATTATCGGGATTGGTTTATATCCGAAGATGGTAACCCAAACCTACGATGTGAAGACGGTAGCTGTTACCACTGAGGTTCGTCAAGCGCTACCGATGATTGCCCAAGAGCGCTCTAACTTATTGAGTGAATTGACTCGCCCGCTCTAGGGATTTGGTTTACCTTTAAGCTGAACCCCATCCAGGGCGACCCAATAAATTCTATTCATGTCTACCTAATTCCAAACAGCGGGTCGCCCCTACAAAAGATCAAGCTAGATAATATATTTACATATCAAATAAAATAATATATAGGGCTTACGCACATGCCATCATTTTGCCCCCCCAACCCCCCAACCTTGGGGGGAGTTACCCCCAGATTTAATTGGCTCAGGGGAATTTCGCGTAAGTCCTGATATATATAGATGGAGAGGAATAATTCTTATAATTTAGGTACATGGTATTAAAAATGGATCGGATACAGGCAGAAATTGAGGCCATTTGCACTCAGATCGCAGTATTGCGGAATGAACGGGATACTCTCAAAGTGCAAGAAATCCTGCCAGAAAATGAATCACCAGAAGCGATCGCGGAAGCTTATCGCCGCCAAGCGAGGGCAGCGGTACAGGTATCGGCAGAAATTCAGGGCATTGATAATGCTATTGCAGCGTTGCAAACTCAGCTAAAGCAGAAACAACAGGAATTACAGCCTTTGCCAGAACCCAAGCAACCCCTAACTTTGGCAGAACAGGTAGAACAGGTAACCCAGCAGGCTTACGACCATGCTGAGAGAATTAACGAACTAGCAGCGGAACTCATCGAGGAACTCAGGGCGTTAAAAGCGATCGCCCATGATTTGAGTCCGAGTTATTGGCAGTTACATCACAAGCCCTTTGTGACGGGGTTTAAGGGGGCTGCCGTTCCTTACGTGCGATCCGATAGCGGTGTTTTGATGATTTCTAAGTTGATTGTGTAATGTTTAAAAAACGGCCAACATTCTGACGTATATCTTAGACTATTAAAGAGTAAGGCAGCAGAACCCAGACTCTTTATTCCCCTTAGAGATCAAAGTTTTCATGAAAACCAAATTATCCTTAGCAGCTGTCCTATCCGTCACCGCGATCGCTAGTGGTGTTTTGTTGAGTTCGGCCACTTCAGCTCAACCCTGCATGATGCAAGACTCTTATAAGTATCAGGAAACCTACGACCAACCCAATTGGTTGCAATCTCCCTTAGCAGCTCTAATTACATTGCCGGGAATTGCGCTAGCAACCGCACTGTCTTTAAGAGGTCGTTCTTACGAAGGATAAATCCCATCGAATGAGTCGTAAGGGTAGTGCGACCATAGCCGATAGGCTTGGTCGTAGGGGAATTACTACAGATACTAAGCGTCTGGACTATCGCTGATGTTATTGCCTTCGAGGACTTAAATGTCAAGGCAATGATTAAGCGGTGTAAGCCTAAGAAGGACGAGGAGACTGGGAGATACTTCAGGAATGGGCAGAGTCGCAAAGCTGGACTAAACAAAGCAATAGCTGATGCCTCGTGGAATGCTTTACGACTCAAGACTCAGCACCAAGCCTCAAAACTGGGGAATCGAGTTGTTGTAGTCAATCCCAGACATACCTCTCAGCAATGCTCATGCTGCGGGTACATTAGTCCCAAAAACCGGGACAAAGAAAAGTTTCTGTGCGAATCATGCAATCACTACGCTGACGCAGATGTAGACGGAGCTGTAGTGATTGCTCAAAGAGCGCACTCTCATCTTGGAATAGCTTCTCTACGGGTGGTCAGCCCGAAAGTCATGCCTGTTCCTGAATTAACAGGAACTCCTAAAAGGAAGGAGACATCGCTGCCGTTGGGCGGGGAGCCTAGGAACCTAACCACAAAGGAAGAATATGTGCAACTTTCACTGTTCGATGACCTTTCTGGGGAATCCCCCACTATACCGACAGGTTAGTGGGGGAGGATGTCAACTTTATTCCCACTACGACGCACGGAACATCTAGGAGCAATATACCAAGCACCACCAACATTACCACTTAAATCACACTGTTCAATCGGCCCTGCGCCGTTGGACTCTACATATATACCCTGTTCCTGGTTGCGATGGATATGGCAGTGCCGAATTATGGCATTACTGCCATTTTTAATCCTTACCCCTGTACTGCTGTTGCCAAAGATGTCAGAGTCTTCTATCGTGGCCTCACTCTGATTACCGATCAATACCCCGTCTTTTTTCATGCCATGAATCTGGCAGCGTCGCAGGGTGGGGTTGCTGCCTTTGAGGATCTGTACCCCGATCTGATGACCGAAGATATCGCAGTTTTCTATAAGTCCCCTGCCGTTGTGACTGACTAGAATGCCATATTTTGACCCCTCGTTCAGTTGGCAGCCACGAATTTGGGGATCGGCTACAGCAGTGCGAACGTAGATACAAGCAATCCCGGTAGAAGTGATGTGGCAATTTTCGAGAATTAACTGACCTTGGGGAATTGCGATCGCGTAAGGCTTCAGCCAAGCTTCACCTACCAAACGACCGATCAAGTCAGCCTTTTGCAAGTTACTCCAATCCTGGTGACGCAAGGTGAGACCTGCTACAACGGCCTTTTCAGTTTGCATCGTGATGCAGGGTTGGAATTTACTCTCGATAATAATATCCTCTCGTTCCCCATCCCCCACAATCTCTACAACCTGATCAATTAAAAGACTTTCCCGGTAAAAACCCGGACGCACCAGAATGCGAGTATCGGGTTGGGCGTTGGCGATCGCTTCTTGAATAGTTCTATAACTTGCTGCACCCATTTTGGCGACTACTACTTCGGCTTTGGTAGGATGGGTGGCAACCTTGGGTGGCGTGGGTGAGGTGGGGGAAATCACAGCTGCTTGCAAGTCGTCAAGTACCTCAGCAACCGATTGATAGCGCCGACTAGTAGCTCCTTCTAACATTTTGTCCAGCAGGCGACTCACAGCATCGTTGACTGGTTGTTTCAGGTAATCTCGCCACACCCAAACCCCTTCGTCAAAGGAATACAAATCAAAGGGATCTTTCTGGGTGAGGAGATGGATGCAGGTAACGCCAAGACTATATATATCGCTGGCAAAAACGGCTTTGCCAGCAGCTTGTTCGGGAGCAGTATACCCGGCACTGCCAATCACAGTTCCGGTAACTGATAAAGCAGTTCGGGGAGCTAACTTAGATGCCCCAAAATCAACTAATACCAGTTGGCCTATCCTGGCTGGTAGGGAGGCAGGCAGAGGATTGCTTTTAATGCTAACTTGAGATGAATCCCCTTCTAACTCCTCTGTGTTAGTCGGCGGCATCAAGGTCGGTAGAGAGGATGGGCGTTGGATTATATTCTCTGGTTTAATATCCCGGTGGATCACCTGTTGGTTATGGATAAACTGCAAGACAGGTAGCAAACCTTGGAGGAGTTCTAGGATCTGGTTTTCAGCGAACGGGCCATTTTGGGCGAGTTTCTCGGCTAAGTTTTGCCCCTCAATAAACTCTTGCACCAAATATTGACTGCCGTTTTCCTCGAAATGGGCTAGCAGTTCGGGAATTTGGGGATGTTTGCCCAACTCATCCAAGCGCACGGCTTCTTTTTCAAAGAGTTCAGCAATTTTCTGGGCATTTTGATGGCCTTGGGCTTGCGGGAAAAACTGCTTGATGACGCAGCGGGATTTAGATGGTTTGTACTCATCAACGGCCAAGAAGGTTCTGCCAAAACCGCCTTGACCGATTTGTTGGATTGCCCAGTAGCGATCGCCTAAGAGCAGTTTTGCCCCACAACTTTGGCAAAACCTTGTCCCGTTTTGGTTTTGGGGATTCTGGCAGGCAAGGTTGAGGCAGTAACTCATTTCAAGTAAGGAGCGAGCAAGCAGTCGATCCCAATCGTAACAGGTTTGTTGTTGGTTGTTGGTTGTTGGTTGTTTGGGGTTTGCGGTTATATAATACCAAATCCGGGTTTGGGATGAGGGGGTGAGGGAGTGTTCGGTTAAACACCAATAATATCTGTCGGGGCGGGTTTAGCGACTAATATTTTGGGTTTCACAGATATACTAGGGTGCGTTAGCAGAATGTAACGCACCCTACATATAATATTCCCTATTCTTTCGGAATACTATAAACCCAGTCTTGGTAATTGGGGTCTCGGTTTTCGGTAATGGTGATGAGTTTATCTCTCAGTTTTTCGGTGATGGGTCGGTGAGTTGGTAATTGGTAATTTTCAATTCGTTTGACCGGAGTAATCTTGGCCGCCGTTCCACTGAGAAAAACCTCATCAGCAATAAACAGTTCCGATTTATCAATTGGGCGTTCTACTGTGGGAATTCCTAAGTCCTGCGCCAGGGTCAGAATGCTATCTCTGGTGATACCTTCTAAAATATCTTGGTCAAATCCCGGCGTAATTAATTGCCCATTTCTGACCATAAAGATATTCATGCCCGAAGCTTCACAAATTTTCCCTTGGGAGTTCATTAAAATCGCTTCATCAAAACCCGATTCTACGGCTTCAGTTTTGGCTAAAGACGAGGTAATATAAGCTCCACTCACCTTACCTCTCAAGGGGAGGCTGCGGTCTTCTTGCCGATACCAAGAACTAATGCGGCAGCTGACACCCTCGGGGGATAAATAGTCTCCTAATTCTAATCCATAAACGAAAAAATCTTTCTTTATATTATGTAGCCTAGGGGCAATTCCCAAATCTGAAGTGTAGACAAATGGGCGGATATAAAATGATGTATTTACATTATTCCTTTTAACAAATTCAACGATAATATCCTGAAGTTTATCAGCAGGCAAATCGTAATGTAAAAATTTGGCACTGTTACTCAAGCGCTGACAATGACGGTCTAATCGAAATAGCAAAACCTGCTGGGGATTTTGGGGGTCTAAAATACCGCGCAATCCCCCAAAAGCCCCTGTACCATAGTGCAAAGCATGAGTAGCAATGGAAATCTTGGCTTCCTCAAAGGGTATAAATTGGTTTTGGAAGTAAACAATGGGCAGAAAATTATGCATAATAGTTCTCTTGAACCTAGGGTCATAGATTGTACTATAGCCATTCTTGCCCCACTTCCCACTCCCCATTCCCTAAAAAGCTATCCCAACCACCCAGCTAAGTTGCGTTTTTGGGCGTCGGTAGGATTTTCCACCTGCACGATTTGGTAACGGTTAGGTGGGGCAGTGCCTAGGGTAACGGGTAAACTCAGCAGTATTTCTTGGTGAAAAAGACCAAGCTGAACCGTGTCACCAGGACGATAATCTTTGAGGCGATCGCTCAATTGTTCGGCAGTGACGCGCCAGCCATTAATTGCCAGCAACTGATCGCCGACATCAACCCCCGCCACCCCAGCCGGAGATTGGGCGTCAACAAACTTAACTATCTCCTGCCCATTTTCAGTCTTTACTATCATACCTAAGTAGGGTACAGGTTCTTCTTCCTCAACACCGATTAGCTTTAAGCCAAAGGGTTCGAGATACTCATCGAAGGGGAGTTCGGCAGTACCATCAATGTAGTGGTTGAAGAAATCGCTCAAATCTGTATCCGCAACCGACTCGATCGCATCTCGCAGATGTTGGGGGGTAAAGCCAATTTCCCAGATACCGAACTGCTGCCACATCAGGCGCATCACGTCATCGAGCGATCGCTGATTGCCATGACGGTTCCGAATCAGTAAATCTAGTAAGAACGACACCAGTTCCCCTTTCAAATAGTAGGAAATCTGGCAGTTGTCGCTGTTAGCATCCCGCCGATACAGCTTAATCCAGGCATCAAAACTCGACTCAGAAACAGACTGCAACAAACGCCCTGGTGTAGTCTGCAACCGGGTAATTTCCTTACTCAATCCCTCTAAAAAAGCCTTACTATCGTAGATGCCAGCCCTCAAGGGTATCACTAAATCATAGTAACTCGTTGTTCCTTCACAAAACCACAGAGAGGTTGTATAGTTTTCCTGCTCGTAGTCAAACTTCTCCAAGGCTTTAGGCCGCAGTCGCTTGACATTCCACAGGTGAAAGAATTCGTGGGCGACTAGCTGCATGAACCGATTGTATTTATCCTTTGCTCGAAAACTGAAGCGGGGATAATTCAACGAACAGGAATTTTTGTGTTCTAAACCCCCAAACCCACTAGCAGATAGATGCAGCAAAAACAAATAGCGCTCGTAAGGCAACCCCCCATATAATTGAGACTCTACCTCAATAATTTTCTGAGTATCGGCAATAATCCGTTCTGGGTCGGCATTTCCCTCTCCCCAAATGGCCAGTTGATGGGGTTTACCTAGTACCTCAAAGTCATATAGCTGATGACAACCAATTTCAAACGGGCTATCGACCAAGGTGTCAAAATCTTTCGCCTCGAAGGTATTGGTGGTTGCTTCACCAACAGCAGGTAGGGGAGTTGTAACTTGCCAATCGGGTTTAGGTGGTATGATGGTGACGCGAATTGGCTGTTGCTCAAATCCGGGAATGAAAAAGAACAGGGCGGCACCGTTGAAATAGCCGTGGGTAGCGTCTAGGTGATTGGTTCTTACTGATAATTCATTCGCAAACACGCGGTAACGCACGATAATGTCTAAGGCGTCTTCTGTCTTAATTTGCCAATGATTTTTACTGAGTTTTTGCCAAGGCAACGGTTTAAGCTTGTTACCCGCATCGACCCAAAACTCTTGTACCTGTTTAGCATACTCCCGCACCAAGTAAGAGCCTGGAGTCCAAACAGGCATTTTCAAATTCAGCACCGATTCAGACCACCCTCGCACTTGCAGCGTCACCTCGAATAGATGGGATTGAGGTTGCGGCATTGCCACTTGGTAGTGAAGGGTTGGTGCAGTGCTGGGTAGGTTACTGGGGCGAACGGTTGTTGCTTCAGTCATTATTTAAAGAATTTAGGAATTAGCTGTGAGCAATTAGGGATTAGCATGAGAACTCTGGGCAGGTGCTAATACGGGCGCAAGCAGCCTCTTCCACCTCTAGCAAGGAGGAACCACCGTGCCACCCATAGGGTTGGGAACTAGGGGTAGGAAAAAGATTGAGCCATTAGTCGATTTGACTCCGTTAAAGCCCACAAGTTCCCTTTTTTCCAGTCTGCAACTTCCCCCTTCCTTGAGGATGGGCTGCTTGACTCCCCTATAGCCACCTAGGAAGAGCCGAATCAGACTTAGACGTTTTACCGCTCTGACCTCCCAACCTTGGGAAGTTGGATGAGGGATGAGGGATGAAGGATGAGGGATGAAGGATGATGAGTACAAATCTCTCTCCTCTCCCTCTTCTTGGCGTCAGTTCTGCGGGATAAAAGTGCAGCATCAAGGCCAGAGCCTAATACTATTCTACGGGCAACAGCTGTTTGTTGTCCGATCTGCCGGGACAAGTATCGTCTAATGGACGGCCATATTTTTGCATGGCCCAAGCTCTAAACCCGCCCCGCTAAATGAGTTAGCTGCTTGAGATTGATTAGACAGAGCGTTTTCTCCTGGGAGTCAACATTGGCCCAGCCCTTACTTTCAAGTTTTTGCATAATTTTAGCCGTATCTTCAACGCTGATATCAGTCACGTCGGCCAAGTCCTGGTATGGAATATCAAAGATTTCCGTTCCTTTTTCCGTCAATTTACCGTAACTGTCGGCCAAGTTAACTAGCGTATTGGCCAACTTAACCGCAGGTGGCTGATGGCGTCGTTGAAAGCGAAGATTGGTAAGGCGCAGGCGTCGCACCATTAATTGCAACATCCGGTGGTGCAACTGGGGGTCTTTGAAGAGGGTCTGAATGAACCGCTGAGCCGAGACGCTGAGTAGCTTAACTGGTGAAAGCGCTACCACATCGGTGGAACGGGGAGATTCATCAAGAATTGCCATTTCACCAAAAAAATCTCCCTTTCCCAAGATGGCCAGCGTGACCGCATCGTCGCCGTGAAGGCGTCGCACTTTGACCCAGCCAGAGACAATAAAATAAACAGCATTACCCCAGGCATCTTCCATCAAAACAGCTCTCCCTGTCGGGTATTCATGTTCTACTCCAACAGACAACAGCCATTCTAATGTTTCTGGGTTTGCTGTATTAAACAGGGGGAAAAGCTCGCTAAAAGCTTTGGTTTGCATGAAAGGTGATAAAAGTGGGATCTGGTCTAGATTCCGGACAAGGACTTAATTTCAAGCCTTTCTGGCACTTCCTAGTCGTATTGTAATCAAAGTACAATTCATTGAGTTAGGGGCTGACTTGAAAATAGGGCTCCAGGGCAGAAGAATTTTCCTGGGTTATTTGGTGTAAGCAGTTCATGGCTTGACTACTTTAAAATAGTATACATTACACTAAAATATATTAGATAGTTTTATATTCAATTAGAGCTAATTTTACCATCAATTCGGCTTATTCCTGCACCGATGAGCAAAATGGCACTACAGCAATTACCTCTTTAGTTTCCATGTACCATTGACTTTCGCGAACGTACTTAACAGTATGTACTTCCAGTTCGCCATACAACTTATCCTGGGAAGCGATCGCTAAATTTTTCAGTTCTGCAAAATATTCCCGACCAACGGGATCGAGAATCCGTCCTAGGGATACATGCCCTAAACTGGATTGGTGTAACGATGCCCAAGGGAGTTTTGCACGCAGTTGAGTTCGCACCTCATCAAAATCTGCATAACCTTTCACGATTATTGTACCGTCTGCCGTTATCAAAAATCCTCGATAAGAAAAGGTTAAAGGGGGGCACTCGGACAGTACCTCTCTCAGAATCTCAGGGGTTTTTAACAGGCAAGTGTGATCGACAATTTCTTCGGGTCGTTTGATGATAAAAAGTTCCCAGTGGTAATTCTCAGGCAGCACTTGGTAAAATCGAGTGTTGGCTGGGATTGTTTCAGCAATCTGACGGACAATAGCTTGAAAGTTCTGGGTTAAAAGATGGGGTAGAGGGAGGCCAGCTAGAATTGTCCATACTTCAAAGTATCTAGGCACAATTCTATCGTTTTCTAGATGGAACAGGCGACGAGATATAGCCAAATTATCAACAGAGAAATCAGCAATTTTTTCCAAATTTTTCTGAATTTGTTGGTATCGTTCTTCTAATTCCATAACCGCTTTTACACTTGGGGTCTTCCCGGCGAACAAGATAAATCCGCCCCTACATATAATTGTGCGATCGTTAATCTGACTCACCAGGAGTTAATATATCAGCTGGCGTCCCATCTTGCTGTTCGACCACTTTCTTGAGTTTGAGGTAAAACCCTGAAGAATCAGGCGGTGGCGTGAATTGATGAATTGGGTTTTTGTTCGCCTCACCGCGAGACCAATCTATCTCAAGAGCAACATTGATATTACCATTAGTAGGCACCTCTGGCATCGGATAATCTTCCTGAAGCTCCGTCTCGCTTACCTCTGTTATCTCAGTCATGGCAGAGGGCAAATTATCTGATGCCAAAATTGGTAATGGCTCCTCCTGAGAACTCACCTCCAACAAAGGACTATCATCAATCTCATCCGGGACACTCTCAGCCAGAATCAATGGGCTAGGTTCTGGGTTCAGCTCAGTTAAGGTTGCCTTGAAAGGTGCCGCTAAATTTTGGGGCAATTTGCGGCAAATCAGCCGCTCGAACTCATGATTAAAGCGATAAATAGGCTGTCCTCGCCGAGACCAAACGGACAGAATTTGCTCGACAGAAACAGCTTTATACCGTCCTTGGTAAAGAGCCTCAATCACAGCTAAACGAATCCAATGAGGCTCATAAATTTCCAGCCAATGTTTGACTAGTTCTTGCGGAGAATAACCCCTCAGTTCAAACCCATAGTGACTGAGTAATATCATGGCATAGGCAACTGCTGAATCCGAGTCCCTGGTCATTGATGGCTGGTTGTTGGTTGTTGGTTGTTGGTTGTTGGTTGTTGGTTGTTAGTTGTTAGTTGTTGGTTGTTAGTTATTAGATCACAACAAATTACAAAC
>DNXU01000576.1:0-5885 GCA_003505715.1 Cyanobacteria bacterium UBA8803
CTCATCCCTCATCCCTCACCCTATTTTTAACTTAGCGGATGTATTCTTTGAGAATGCTGTTCCGATTGGGATGGCGGAGTTTGCGGAGGGCTTTGGCTTCAATTTGGCGAATCCGTTCCCGCGTAACGTTGAAGATCTGACCGATTTCTTCTAAGGTTTTCATGCGTCCATCATCCAAGCCGTAACGCAGTCGCAGCACATCTCGTTCGCGAGGACTCAAAGTATCAAGAACGCTTTCGAGGTCTTCCCGAAGGAGATTTTTGGACACTTGATCTTCTGGGGTTTCACCATCGGCTTCGATAAAGTCTCCGAGTCTGGAATCTTCTTCTTTACCAATTGGTGTTTCTAGGGAGATGGGAAGTTGGGCAGATTTGGCAATGAATCGCAGCTTCTCGATAGTCATTTCCATGCGATCAGCAATTTCTTCTTCCGTTGGCTTGCGACCCATTTCTTGGGACAAGATTTTAGTGGTTTTCTTGATCCGGGAGATGGTTTCGTAGAGGTGAACGGGTAGGCGGATGGTGCGGGATTGGTCAGCGATCGCCCGGGTAATGGCCTGCCGAATCCACCAAGTCGCGTAGGTTGAGAATTTGTAACCTTTTTCGTGGTCGAACTTTTCTGCTGCTCGGATCAGACCTAGAGAGCCTTCTTGAATCAGATCTTGGAAAGAGAGACCTCGATTCATGTATTTCTTGGCAATTGACACAACTAGACGCAGGTTAGACTGCACCATTTTGTCCTTAGCTCGTCGGCCCAAGAAGAGGCGATGACGGAATTCTGGCAGTTGCATGTTCACCGAACTTGCCCATTCACCCTCTTTTGGCTCCCGATCTAATTGAGCGGACAAGCGCTCGCGTACACGCTCTAATTCCAACAAGTCAGCAATTTTTCGAGCTAGTTCAATTTCTTCATCTGCCCGCAACAGCCGAATGCGACCAATTTCTTGCAGGTAGAGGCGAATTGAATCTTCTGTATAATGCTTCTTCTTTGTTTGAGTACGACGACGGGTAGAACGCACCTTTCCAGGCTTACCGTCTTCCTCTTCTGCTGGAATGTCTACCAGCTCGTCTCTGGCCACCTCATCTTCATCGGGCGGAGCGTCCAAAAGATCATCTCGGTTTGCTTCTTCCTCAATTAAGAAATCAAACTCGCTGTGAGGTTGAGCGATTGTTGCGAGTACGTCGTGTGCCTGGGTCATGCCTTTTTCCTCATGCTCCTTCAGTTAAAGATCAGTAGATGTTTGTCGGTTAATCTACTTAAGATAGTTTAGCCAGCGATCCACAGCTTGTTGCCTCCTTAGGCTAGTCCAACATTTTAGTCTGAGAAATAAGCTAAGATTTATTTCCCAACCCTTAACCTTGGTGCCCACAACCTATGAAGTAAGTATTAATACTGGCTTTTATCGTGACTTTTTGATTGTAGCTTTAATTACAAAAATTGCACGCTGAATTTTAGCTCCAATCTAGGATGGTCAAGTTAGCTTATCAAGAGATCTTCGTGAAAACTAATGTCAGCGCCATTAATACACCCATAATAGATTCCCTTTGGTTGATTTTTCTTGCCCGATCAATTGACGTTACAGTCCAAGTTAATGAGTGTAAGCGGTTACCGCTACATTTTGCTAATCCTTGAATTTAAGACATTGGAGTAATGTCTCCTGTTTGAATTCAATCCTTAACTCAAATCTAGTCTAGCCTTGCACGGAAGTGCCCCAGACAAATAGCTGAAATACACTCAGCCATTTTAATGAATTTAGCTGAGCGATAACACCCATAGCGTCTGAAAAAGCCATAGACTCACCCCATTTCAAAGTAGTACAAACGTTCTGTCAGGTTTTCAGCATCCTCTGTGACTACGTTAGCGAAGTTCTGCGGCATTGAGTAATATTTTCTACGACTAGAGACAGCAAGTAGCTCGTCAAAGTTCTATACGTGTAAAACACTTGTTTTAGCACACAAAGCGAGTATATGGGGTAAGGGTACTCTAAAGAAAGCCCTCCTTATTTCTGGACTCCCATTAGAAGGCGACAAAATAGCCAAGTCAGAACTTAGGTACTTTGCTCCTTAACCCCTAAATCTGGGGATAAACTTCTACTTTCCCCCAGATTTGGGGGGTGATAGCAAATTCTGGTCTGTCACACCCTTTTTTCGACAATTCGCCAAATCTAGTAGAGACGTTCTGGGGGAACGTCTCTACTAAAACCCAAAAGGGAGTTTTACAAAAGGACTTGGTATTAGGGGGAGTTTTACGTAAGTCCTGAAAGTTTGTCTTTTGACCTCATCAAATACAGAACCACTTAGGGAACTCTACAGGTAGCTTAAAGGATTGAGATTTAGACCTTTGGCACTCTACAGGTGGCGTTTAATAGGCATGTACTCTCCCTTCATACATTGGCTGCCAGAACTGGTTAATAGTCACGAAATGATAACCTTGCTGCAACAGTTGAGGAATTAACTGAGCTGTCGTGAGGGCGACATCTTGTCCTCCACAGTACCCATCGTGCAAAACAATCAGCGACCCATTGCATACCTGCTGTAAGACTCGCCTAACCACCACCGAGATACCCGGGCGCACCCAGTCTTCTGGAACCACGCTCCACATCACAGGCCGATACTGCCACTGGTGTAATAAATCCAGAGTTTGGGGGGTGAACAAACCGTTAGGAGGGCGCACATCACGTACCCGATCGGGTTGAAGCTGACAAGCTAGAGCGATCGCCTCTTGGGTTTTTTCTAAACTCTGCCTGAGAGCATTCGGCCTTAGGAAGGGAAAGGAGTGATGGTGATATCCGTGCAGTCCAATCCAGTGGCCCCTAGCGTAAACCTCTCTAGCTACTGCTGGCGCACGGGTGACACAAGCACCCAACCAGAAAAAACTAGCTTTGATGCTATAGCGGTCTAGGACTTCCAGAAGTTCAAGAGTGTATTGAGGATGGGGGCCATCATCAAACGTCAGGGCAATGGCTCGTGAATGGGGTACTCCTGTCCAAAGACAACTGGGAAAGGCAGGTTTGAGAATTTGGTACAGAATGGGATAAAGCGGAGCTAACTGCATTCGGTCTTCGTATTCTCTGGTTATTTAATAAGCCCGATACCGATAAAAATCCCTGTAGCTCAGATATTTGACTCGTGACGGACTTTGACCTCAGATTGCTTTAGGGCAATGGGAATCTTTAGAGGCTGATTGCCTTTATCTAACATCGGATGGCTGCCAAGTACCTGAAGGCCATCAAGAATGGCATCGCGGATTATGGGTTCGGGTTCCTGACTTAACATTAAGCGCAAGCAATCAGCAAGGTGATGCTGTCGAGATGGTTGCACAGCATGGCCAACTCCCCAGTAGGTTAGCTGTCGCACAGCTAGCAGACGCTTCAGGGGATCGGTATCGGTAAGATCTCTTAACATCTGGTCGCGCTTTGTGTCATCTCCGCTCCCTTGGCAACCAAAGGTTTGCCACACCAGTAGACCTAAAATTGCCAGGATGCCCAAACTTTGCAGCATAGCACCAGTAGCAATCCAGGAACTATGGGGGTCAACCCAAATAGAAACCATCGTGTAAGTACTCAGGGTAGCAATGCCACCACTACCAACAGCAATAGTTAACTGCCGATTAGAACCACTGAACAAGCGGTGCAGACTTGACCAGTAGAGTTGCCAGTCCCACTCTTGCATCAAATAAACCAGCAACATGACCAAAACACCAGCGGCTGTTGCCAGCAGTAGCCTCCAATTCCAAAAGAGCATCGTCAAGAAGCTGGCTAGACCCACAAACCAGCTGCCCGATCCCCGCAGTCGGTGGGGGTAAAGCTGCTTAAATGCTCGACTTTTAACCTTAAAAAGCAACAAATTGTCAAGCCATTGGAGAAATTGCTGCCACCAAGATGACGCCTTTGTCACGAAGATGTCCTTCTAGTCTGCGATGAATAGTGCCTGCACATGTTATCTATGCTAATAGATTACATGCTTGGCAAGACCAAAGGAGCGATCGAGGAGAGAGATCCTCTTCCTCCCTCTCCCTCTGCTTTCTCCCTCTGTGCCCTTAATCTAGAAACTAAAGCTTAAATCAGCTAAGGTCAGTTGCCCATCAAAAGCATAAAAGGTAATTCGAGAAATATTGAATCCGTCAAGACTCAGCTGAACATTCGGAGGAGTAGGCGAATCAGACCCTGCCAGATTAGGTTCGATCGTAGATTNNTAGATTTGCTAATCAGTACGTTCTGAGAGTCATAAGCAGACATAATCATCCGCTGCGAACTAGTAATATAGCAAGAGAACTTTCCTATAGGATGCGAGAAGCTAGCTTCTAGCCAACCACTTTTGGGAGCTGCCATTAGTACTGTTGTACCCGTTCGGGGTGGATAGGCTGGATTTGAGGGCTGTAGAGCAATTGCGTTTTTGAACGTAACCCCATAGTGGCGAAACTGATGCTCTACGACTTCAAAACATTTCAAGTCTTCCAGGTTAAGGGAGACGCTAGAATGTCTGATCACGAGTAAATTTGAGTCAAATTCAGCTATACTCCAGCAAGGAGAAGCAACCACGGCTTGCGGTTCGATGAAGTCATAATTTCTGATTTCTGGCAACTGTAAACTGCATTCCATTGGTACAACACATGAATGAACGCACTTTTGAAAACAACAGGACTACTTCCCCCCCCGCACTACTTGGATACTAGAAAAAATTCTCTGTTTGTCGAGTGAGCCACAAATCCTTCCTACGAAGCAACGATCTTGCCTTGACTTACCAACTCAATGCGCCCCTGCTAATTAAGTCTACAAAAGCCTTTTATAAAATTCCTGATTTTAGTTTGTCCTGTTTCGGAAAAAACTGCCACATCTTCCAAATCCTTTCATGAGATAATATTTATCAAAGTTCCTCGTCTGGAAAATAGGGATAAGGGATGACGGATTAGGGATGACTTCAGTCGAGTTCTTACCATCCTCAAGAGGTTGAGAAGATGATTGAGCCAAATGGTTTTAAACAGCACTCCCTAGTGACCTCACTGGGCAGAATCGTTTATTATACAGCTGAAGAGATGCCTTGGCCAAGTCCGGATGCCGCTGAGTCCAAGGAACTACCAACCTTGGTGTTTTTGCATGGCTTTGGTGGGGGTTCATCGGCCTATGAATGGTCTAAGGTATACCCAGCCTTTGCCAGTGATTATCGGATTCTCGCACCGGACTTAATTGGTTGGGGTCGCTCAGACCATCCAGAACGGAATTACCAGATTGATGACTATATCACCACAATTGTTGAGTTTCTAGAGCAGACCTGCACTCAAGCCATACCAGTTGTAGCATCATCTCTCACGGCAGCGTTCACAATCCGAGCCGCGATCGCCCGTCCTGAATTGTTCAAGTGCCTGATTCTCACAACACCAGCCGGACTATCTGATTTTGGGCAAGACTACAGGCGTAGCTTTTTTGCCCAGTTAGTCAGTACTCCCATTCTCGATCGCCTCATCTACAGCACTGGTGTCGCCACTAGCTCAGGTATCCGCAGTTTTTTGGAAAATCGGCAATTTGCCCGTCCCAACCGAGTGTATGAGGAAATTGTAGAAGCCTATTTAGCTTCAGCTCAACAACCTAATGCAGAATACGCGGCTCTTGCTTTTGTCCGAGGAGATTTATGCTTTGACTTATCCCTGTACATTTCCCAACTAACTACCCCTACGGCAATCATCTGGGGAGAAAAATCCGAATTTACTGGCCCAGAAATTGGTAGGCGGCTGGCTGCTCTCAATCCTCAAGCGATTCGGATCTTTCAAACCCTAGAGGATGTTGGACTAACCCCCCAGTTGGAATTGCCTGGGGTAACAATTGGTTTAATTCGGCAATATTTGAAAAGCCTGCTTGAAGGGGGAAGTGGGTAATGGGTAATGGGTAA
>DNXU01000576.1:5900-7771 GCA_003505715.1 Cyanobacteria bacterium UBA8803
ATTGGTAATTGGTAATTGGTCAGAAATTTTTTGCCGATTACCTATCACCCCTCATACTAAATCCGGATTGACTACCCCCTTTTTAAGTAAAGCTGGGGGAGCTGAGGGAGCTGGGGGAGTAGAAAGGGGAGTTATAAAAGCGGATTTGTATCACCCATTACCACGTAACAGAAGATACATTGTCCCTATTCAGACCATTCCCTCAATTAGCAATTCTGACTTCAATCACGCTAGCGTTGAAGTTGTAATCCGTACCTTCCAATTCGATCGGTGTACCAATTTTAATTTTGCTGTTGCCTAGAACCGGGCCATCTTTGGTCATTGTGGCTTGACCGCCCAAAGTCATAAGCATATCCGCGCTAAAAGAGTTTGAACGAGGATCGGGTAACTCTTTAACAGAGCCGTCCGGCTGTGGTACAGCTAGAGTTCGAGCTAATTCTTTTACAGATTTGATATCAACCTGACCGTAGGGTTGATTGCGAATGATGATATTTGTTTTCTTCTTTTCTTTAAACTGAGTGATCAACGCCTCTGGATTGCGCACGCTCAAACCTCGGACGATCGCGTCCACTTCTATAGGCTTTGTCTGGTTGAGTTGTGCCACGGAACCGGAAGTGCCAGGAAAGAAAAAGACCCCCACAACCACTAATAAAATCACTAAGGCAGCACCCAAGTCGAGAATGCTCACCTTGCCGAACAAACGTCCTTTAGAATCCAAAATAGCCATAAAACATTATTTCCGGTTTTTTGTCAAAGCAGTTTCTCTAGAAATCTTTCCAATTCTAGAGAGGTCAAGAGTTAAATTACCATGGGACTGACAACCGATCCGCACGATTTACCCAAACGCTATTGATTTTTTCATCCCTCATCCTCCATCCCCCATCCCTCCCATGAGCCATAATAGGGATGGGCAAGGCTGGCAGGCAACTTACATCCCTTAACTAACGTCTGCTTTTCTAGATTTATCAAATACACCGCTCTGTCGCCCTATTTGGCATGGTCAACTCATTTTCCTTTCTTTTCCGTCGTTACCGACGCCGCTTATTATATCCGTTCGTGTCCGTCGTCTTGGCTTTGAGCCTGATTATAGGAACTCCTCAGGTTAGCCAAGCCATTTCCTGGTTCGATCTGATTTTTCAGGGAATCCAGATCGTCCAGCTGTCCAATATTTCCGCTCGTCAGGAAGTAGAAATTGGACAGCAAATCAATCAGCAGCTTGTGAGAAATCAACTGCGGCTCTATCGGAATTCAGCTATTAACAGCTATGTAGATGAAATTGGCCAGCGGTTGGCTAAGGAGAGCCAACGTCCCGATCTGCCCTACAAGTTTCAGGTAGTGGATGATAAAAGCATCAATGCTGGCGCAACCATGGGAGGCTTTATTTACATTAATACTGGTTTGATTGCCGCCGCTGATAATGAAGCTCAACTTGCCAGCGTAATCGCTCATGAAATCGGTCATATCGTTGGACGCCATATGATTCAACAGATGCGCCAAACTGCGATCGCCAGAGGCGTGGCGATTGCTGCTGGAGTCGATCGCAACACCTTAGTTAACATTGGTGTAGAAGTAGCGCTCCGACTGCCTAACAGCCGTAAAGATGAATTTGAGGCCGATCAATTAGGGCTAACTAACTTACAAGCAGCTGGCTATGCGCCATCCGCCATGGTGGACTTTATGGAAAAGCTTATGAACAAACGAGGCTCCGTTCCATCGTTTTTAAGTACTCATCCAGCAGTGAGCGATCGCATTGCTGCTTTGGAACAAGCTATCGATCCAGCACAGGGTAATGGCGGCGAGGGTTTAAATAATAACTCCTACAAAAATAAAATTCGGCCACTTTTGTCTTGACAATAGGGTGAGGGAGTGAG
>DNXU01000246.1:0-162 GCA_003505715.1 Cyanobacteria bacterium UBA8803
GGCAGCAATTTGGAAAACCTGAGCTTGATTGGCACTGCCCAAAATGGCACAGGTAACGAGCTTGATAACACCATCACAGGTAACGAGCTTGACAATACCCTCGACGGAGGTGGTGGTAATGATACCCTGATCGGTGGTCTAGGCAACGACACCTATATTATT
>DNXU01000246.1:514-23774 GCA_003505715.1 Cyanobacteria bacterium UBA8803
AATGGCACAGGTAACGAGCTTGACAACACCATCACAGGTAACGAGCTGGACAATATCCTTGAGGGAGGTAGTGGTAATGATACCCTAATCGGTGGTTTAGGCAATGACACTTACATTATTGATAGCACTGGGGACGCGATCGCTGAAAACCTTAACGAAGGCACCGATACTATTCTTTCTAGCCTAGAGAGCTACACCTTAGGCAATAACCTGGAAAATCTGGTACTGGTAGGCTTGGCTCAAAACGGTACTGGTAACGAACTCGCCAATACCGTGACAGGCAATGAAGGTAATAACAGCCTCAATGGAGGAGGTGGCAATGATATCCTGTTTGGCAATGCTGGTGCCGATACCCTTACAGGAGCAGCCGGTGCAGATACCCTTGATGGTAGTGAAGGGGATGATAACCTCAACGGTGGTGTAGGAACGGATTTGCTCCTAGGTGGTGCAGGCAATGATGTTCTCACTGGTGGTGATAGCAATGACATTTTAGTAGGTGGTATCGGCAATGACACCATTACAGGCGGTGCAGGCAGCGATACGATTCGCTATGCCAATAGTGATGGCCAAGACAGAATTAACGCATTCACCGCAGGCGTAGGTGGAGACATCCTCTCATTCAGCGGCATGACTACTGCGCTTGATGTCCGCCTAGTCACCACAGCCACGGCGGGTACTAATACACAAATCCGAGTCAGCGATGGCATTAGTGGAAACTCAGGTTTTGGACAAGGGGAATTGTTAATGACTCTGATTGGTGTCGCCTTGACCCAAGCGGATATCACCACCAACGTTGACGCAACTAACAGACCTACTTTCCTGTTCTCCTAATTGAAAGCGCGATCGCTTTTGATGCACTCAATGCGATCGCATCTTGTCAAAGTTTGGCAAAACAGTTTGCCATTGATCTGCGTGAGCTACCGCGTAACACACCCTACTAATAGAGGCTGTGCGTAAGTCTCAAACAAGTTACAAGCGATCGGATTTGCAGTGCATTACGTACTCTCAGATATCAATCAACTTATCTCAAAACAGAGGACTAAATCATGGCTATCAAAAATGGAACAGAACTGCCCGATACTCTTACAGGTACTACGAACGCCGACACGCTGCGTGGTTTTGGCGGCGACGACCTACTAAATGGTTTAGGCGGTAATGACCTGCTCCGAGGCGGGAACGATAAAGATACCCTGCTTGGTGGAGGTGGCGCTGACAGGCTCTTTGGGGATGCAGGCGAGGATTCTTTGTATGGTGAAGCTGGCAATGACACCCTCTATGGCGGGACGAGCCTTAGCGATGTTCTTGATGGCAAAGACCTCCTTGATGGTGGTAGTGGCAATGACTGGGTATATAGCGGTTTCGAGGATACCGCGATGGGTGGTGCGGGAAATGACACTCTGGTTGGTAGTTTATATAATGATCTGCTATACGGCGATGATGCAGAGGGTTTCGTTCTGGGTGGTGCTGACTCGCTCGTAGGTGGAGATGGCAATGATACCCTTTACGGCGAAGCTAACGACACCATTAGCGGTGGCAACGATACCATCTTAGGCGGAGGTGGCGATGACGTTCTCTATGGCTATGCCGGTAATGACTCCCTCGTGGGCGGTGATGGTGTTGATACCCTCGTCGGTGGCGACGGCAACGACGTTTTAGATGGCGGCGCTGGCTCCAGTACACTGTTGGGCGGCGCTGGCTTAGAAACCATCACGGGTGGTGTTGAAAGTGACTACATTGATGGTGGCGAAGGCGTTGACAGCCTTTTAGGTGGCGGTGGTGATGACACCATTTATGGGGATTTCGGAGTAGCAGATTCGTTGTCTGGCAATGATGTCCTCAATGGTCAAGCCGGAAATGACATCCTTGATGGCGGCTTTGGTGCCGATCGCATCATCGGAGGCGCTGGCTTTGACATTCTCTATGGTGGTGAAGATGGAGAAACCCAAACCGCCCGCGATACGCTGACTGGCGGCGCTGATGCTGACCTATTCCAGTTGGCAAGCACAGACTTTTTGCTAGAGCCTGTTGAGCCTAGTTTCCCACCAGAACCCGTACCACCAGAACCTGTTGGCGACCTGATTACTGATTTCCAGGATGGGATCGACTTGATCGAGTATGAGTTTGTCAATGACTTTAGTGAATTGATTATCATTGGCAACGGTACTTCTAGCGTTACTATCAGCGTTGTGAATCAAGGTATCCCTGGAGAAATACCTGACTACACAGAATTGGTCGCTCAGTTGAATGGGGCAGGTGGCTCCATCATCACGCTCACAGAAGCAGACTTCCTGATTTAAGAAATGGCTGTGTACCTGGGTCAACCAGATACACGCATCTGATGCTAAATTTGGTTGTGAAATCTTGCATTCTGTTCATCTCCTGCTGTCTCTGGGCAAAGAGACGGCAGGAAATTAGTACTAAAATAACGAAGGATGCGTATTCTATTTTTACATCCTAATTTTCCTGCCCAATTCCGTCATCTGGCTGCGGCGCTCGCCAACGATAAACGTCACCAAGTAGTATTCGGCACTACCCGTCGCGAAGGTCATCTACCCGGTGTCACCAAGATGATTTATAGCCCAAAACGAGAAGCTCGACCGGAAACTCACCACTATGTCCGTCCCCTAGAAAACGCCGTAATTCAAGGTCAGGCTGTCTATCGCATGGCAGAGCAACTGAAGGCACGCGGATTTGTTCCCGATGTCGTCTATGGACATTCGGGTTGGGGGCCAACTTTATTAATGAAAGATATATTTCCAAAAGCTAAATTACTGTGCTATTTTGAATGGTTTTATCATGCTCATGGCTCTGATGCTGACTTTGACCCAACTGAACAGCTAAGTGCTGACGATGAAGCCCGGATTCGGCTGAAAAATGCGCCGATTTTGATGGATTTATATAGTTGCGATCGCGGCCTTTCTCCCACCCACTGGCAGCGCCAGCAATTTCCAGTAGAAAATCAAAGTAAAATTACGGTACTTCATGATGGCATTGATACCAACTTCTTTAGCCCCAAGCCAGGAGCTAAGTTGGTTCTGCGCCAAATCAATCTAGACCTATCTCATGTGGCAGAACTCGTTACCTATGTAGGTCGAGGCATGGAACCTTACCGGGGTTTTCCGCAATTTATTGAAGCAATCTACTTACTTCAACAGCGCCGACCCCAATGTCATGTTGTCATTGTTGGGGAAGATCGAGTTGCTTATGGGAAGTCTCTGCCAGATGGCAAAACCTATAAGCAGTTGATGTTAGAAAAATTCCCCTTAGACTTGTCTAGAGTTCACTTTACAGGACATCTCCCTTACGAAGAATATCTACAAGTTCTGCAAGCTTCTTCTGTCCATATTTATTTGACTCGCCCCTTTGTTTTATCCTGGTCAATGTTGGAAGCTTTATCTACAGGTTGTTTGATTGTGGGTTCCAACACAGCCCCAGTAACTGAGGTCATCCAAGATGGGGTAAACGGTCTCATCGCAGAGTTCTTTTCACCAGCAGAAATTGCCGATCGAATTGAGGAAGCGTTGAATCATCCCGATCGCATGAATCAAATCCGCACGCAAGCAAGGCAAATTATTCAGGAACGTTACGATCTGTCGCTGTTACTGCCCCAGCACTTACAGTGGATTCAGCAGGATATCGGCGATAGTCAGATTCTGCTATGGCAGGGAACTCAGTCAAAGTCAGCCACTATCATCCCAGCCAACGAACCGCATGGGAAAGATCAAGAGTCGGAACGCTCATCCACGCCAGAGCTAGTTCCGATCGCTCAGGGGAACGAGTCAAATGGCATTCCTAAAGCCAACAAGGCTTCAGTTAAACCAAAGCAAGTTGCGATCGCTCAGGGTTTTGGCTCAAAAGGAAAACCTAAAAGCACGAAGCATTCACCTACACCAAACCTAGCCGCTACTACCAATAGTTTCAGCTCGAAGGGAAAATCCAAAGATCAGGAACAGCCATCTGCAACAGATTCAGGTATCTTACAAATTTGCGATCGCACCGTGACGGGGACTGAACTGGTTGTTCTGCTGAATCAATACCAACTGCTGCCAAAGCTTCAGCAAGAGATCGTAATTGAGGATGCGATCGCGCCCTTTAGCTGCACCCTGGAAGAGAAAGTCCAGTGCTGCCAGGACTTCTACGATCGGCATCAGTTGACATCCGACACGGTACGTCAAACCTGGTTGCAGCAGCAGAGCATGACAGAAGCCCAATTAATCAACCTGGCAACCCGGCAACTGAGAATTGAAAAGTTTAAAGAAGCCACCTGGGGTAGCGAATTGGAAACCTACTTTCTCAAGCGCAAGTGCCAACTCGACCAATTCGTCTACTCCCTAATTCGTCTTCGGGATGCTGAAACTGCCCAGGAAATTTACTGCCGCTTGCAAGAAGGGGAACAGCCTTTTGCTGAATTGGCACAGCAATATTCCCAGGGTGTAGAAGCTAAGACGGGTGGCTTAATTGGTCCAGTGGGATTGAGTAACGCTCATCCTCAACTCGCCCAACTCATCAGAACCAGCCAACCAGGGCAGCTATTGCCTCCTATTGCCATCGCAGATTTGTGGGTGATTGTGCGGTTAGAAAAGTTTTTGCCTGCTCAACTAGATGAACTAATGCGGCAGCAGTTACTCAACGAACTATTCGCTAACTGGCTCAAGGAACAACTTCAAAAACCTGCAATATCATTATAATCAATGCGAATTCTAATTACAATCCCCCACTTTTTTAAACCGAAAGACAATAGTAGGCACGGTTCCCAACGCAAAGACCCTCAGTCCCGCCTAGAAGCATTAAGTAAAAGCCTTGCTGCCTTACACCAGCTATTTGGTAAATCTCAGAGTATTATCAATATCAATCAGCGATTAGCTTTTCCGGTTAACCAGCCCCAGGCTCACGAGCTAGATATCGTCATCTGTACAACTAGAGACTGTCATCTGCTAAATCAACTTTCCTTACCCGCTCATTTCTATCAGCATTATCCCACTCAGGTAGAACCTTTGTTCCTGGGGTTTGAATGCCAAGCAATCTTGCGGGATTGTCTCGAACAGTATGATTATTATTGCTTCCTCGAAGATGATCTGATCCTCCACGATCCCTGGTTTTTTAATAAATTAAGCTGGTTTACCAAGGAGGCAGGAGATCTGTGCTTGCTCCAACCTAATCGTTATGAAATCTCCACCTATGCTCTCACCTGTAAAGCCTACGTTGACGGCGATTTAGCTTCACGAGTCACCGAGCGCTTTCAAAATGTAAAAGAGCGATCGCAACTACAAAGCAACATTATGGGGGTTCCTATCACCTTCCAACGCGCTCTCAATCCTCATTCTGGTTGCTACTTTTTGAATGCCAATCAGATAGCTCATTGGGCGCAGCAATCTCACTTTCTTGATCGCGATACCAGTTTTGTTAGCCCGCTGGAAAGTGCTGCCACTTTGGGAATTATGAAGACATTCCTAGTCTACAAATCAGTACCGCAACAGGCAAGCTTTTTGGAAATCCAGCACTATGGAACGAGATTTTTAGATCTTATTGGGGAACAGGTAGATTTAGCAATATGCTAAGCCTGGTCTTAGGTAGTAAATTATCAATGGGTAATGGGAATTAAAGAACAATTACCAATTACCTATTAACATTTCCACTAACTGGTCAATCTCACTATACTCAGTAAAGTAGTGAACGCAGGCACGAATGCAGTCTGGATTGTAAAGGGTTCGGAGATAGAAGCCTTGTTTTTCTAATAGTTGTACTACTTGCTTAGAGGATTGGCTATTCGTCATGACAAAGGAAACCAAACCAGCTTGAGGGGGTGAAGTTAATAAACAACGGATAGAGTCTAATTGAGATAAACGCTGCCACAGGTACTGACTGAGTTGGCAAATTTGTTGGTAACGATCTTCTGGCGTTCCCCATTGCTGCTGAAGAGCGATCGCTTCTCGCAATCCCGCATAAAGGGGGTAAGCCGAAGTAGCGACTTCAAAGCGCTTGCCATCGGGTTGCCAACTCACGATATCACCCGTTGCATTAGTGACAGTACTACGCCAACCAATAAAGCTAGGGTTAAGGCTGGCTAAAGCATCAGGTCTCACGTAGAGACCCCCAAGACCTTCTGGTCCGCACCACCACTTGTGACCTGTAAAGGCGTAGAAATCTGCTTCTAGTTCTGTCAAATTCAAGGGTAGAACTCCTACGGACTGAGCCGCATCTACTAAAATCCGGATGGGTTGGTTATCCGTCGGATAGTTATGACAAGCCTTCACAATTTCGGCTAGCGGCAGCACTTGACCCGTGTTCCATAGGATATGACTCAGCACTACTAAGCGCGTGCGAGGTGTCAGGTGTTCCACAATCACTGCTGTCGGATCTCCCCCGTTCAGCGTTGCCATAATTGGACAGGTGGATACTTCCACGCCAAACCGCCGTCCGATTTCTGTGGCAGCAGCGAGAATGCCGGGATGTTCGCAATCAGTGAGGAGTAAGCGATCGCCAGCTTGCCAGTCAATTCCCCACAAGGCAATATTGCAGCCAATGCTGACATTTTCGGTAAGGGTGATGGTTTCTGGAGGTGCTTCCAGTTCTTTGGCGATGACTTGTCGGGTTTGGTTAGTTTCCTGAAGTAACCAGCCATAGACCCCACCGGAAAATGGCCCGTGCTTCTGGATATAGTGATAGGAGTTTTGGATCGCTGCCAGGGAGGCTAAGGATAGCGGGCCTTGACCGCCAAAGTTGAAATAGGCTTTGTTCGCTAAGGCCGGGAATTGCTGTCGGTAGCGTTCGAGCCGAGTTGATGCACCGTAGATATCAGACATAAAAGCGATCGCGAACAGTTGGCTAGCATGATTGTAAAGCTGGTGCGCTTCCCGCGATCGCTTTCTCCCCCATATCTGCTGTAGGGGCGACCCGCGGTGAATGGTTCAGGTGGATGCGAAGAGGATTTATTGGGTCGCCCACGCTCGCCCCTGCATATAACATATATCCCACATGGCGGTGATAATGGGCTAGTCAGCAGGCAATCCCGGCGTGAGAGGACTGATTAAACCATTGGCAGTGCCAAATAAATTTATAGGATTGCGACCATCGGTAATTAAAACACTCTGAAGTCCCAGTCCTTCCAGCAGTTTGGCTTGCATTTCCGGACCAGCTTGAGCGATCGCTTTAATCGTCTCTGGGCCAATTGCTTCAATTTTTTGCCGGAATTCGATACTGGTAATTTGAGACATGCGCTCGGCTTTTTCGATCTCTAAGGCATCTAGTGCTTCTTTATGAGTTAATTCGGCCTGCTGACGTGCTTGTAATTGAGCTAACTCAGCTTCATGGCGAATGCGAGCGGCTTCGGCTTCTTGCTGAGCTAAGTTCACTGTTAATTCTCCCTGAATTCGAGCGGCTTCGGCTTTAGCTCTGGCTTCCGCCGTAGCTTGACCTGTAGACTCAATCGCAGCATTTTCTGCCTGTAATTCCAGCAGTTTTTTCCGTTCGACTTCCGCCGCACCCTTGTCAATAATTACCTGCCTTTCTAGCCTTGCTTTGGCTGCTTGCTCAATGCGTTCTGCATCCTGCCGTGCCGCAGCTTCTTGAGCATCGGTGGTAATTTGAATGGCAATCTGGACCGACTTTTGCAAACTTTCCAGCGTGCGCTCATCTACTGGTTCTACGGACTGGATATCAATATTAGTCAGGACGAGATTATTGGTTCTAAAACGGAATTCATCCCTAATATGACCCTCTTCATCCATACCAAATACAGCCTGACGGATAATTCGTGCTGAATTGCGGTGAAACTCATCAAATTTTTCACCCGCTACCGCACCCCGTACCCGCGAGGCGATCGCCTTACAAGCATCGCCGACAAAATCTGGCACTTGAAACATTTTGACAGCGGCCTGTTCGTCGTGCCGATCGACATCAAAGTACCAGTTATAAGATAACTGTAGTTGCAGTCGGGCATGATCGGAGGTCTCAACCGTAAAAATATCCGTCATAAAATCCGGGCCTAATAATAAGGCGAGGGACTTAATCGCATTTGGTCGCTTGGGTTTTCCCCCTGACAAACTCAATACGGTAAAAGCTTCATCAGGCCCAAGCATCACCAAGTCCGGCCCAAATACAGTTCTAGCCGTTCTGTCCTTATAATCATGGATTTGGACGGCAGCATTTTGAGGGACGTGAAAGACAACGGCTCTCGTTCGATCCCGTTTACCTCCTGATGTCGCGCTACCTTCCTTGTCCCCTCGACTCTGATGCTGGCTGCGATCGGATACCGGATCGACTTTTTGCGCCAGCAGTTCTTCGACAACGGTTGGTAATTCTTTTTCCCAAAGTTCCTCGTAGGGACTTAACATGTAGGCTTGAGGGCCGCTGACCAGTTTCAGCTCGCCTGTTTGAATATCGCGCACGTAGATGCCTTCATTCTTATCGAGGGGAATGGCTTTACGCCGCTCCACCACTTCCACTTCTACACGGGGGATATAATCTCTTGGCCCTCCAATCATCCACAGATCGCCGGGATGGCGCTCAGTTCCAGCTGTCCCTTCCCCTTCATTAAAGGCTTCTCTGGCTCGCAGCAACAGTGCTTCCTGTTCACTCAAAACGTAGATCTTTTGAATGCCATTCTCTAGGAACTCACCGGGGTGTAAGAAAAATGACGTTCTCCCCTGCCGCACCTCGCGCATTCCTAGTTGAGGTTTACCGGATTCATCAATCGGGTTAACTACGATACACCATTCGCGATCGCCAAGGGTAGTAATTTCAACTTCCCCTACTACCTCTTCATACACATCAGGAATGTGAATCTCGGCATCTGCAAAAGTTACTAACCATTCATCTCCAGCTTTGCGCTGCCGACTAAAAATATCGGTAAAGGTGCGTTTGGCTCTCAGGTGTAACGCTTTCTTTTCGGTTAAAACAAAAGCCTTAATAATGCCAACGACCTCTTCATCAACACCAGGTAAATAGGCTCCCTCTTCTCGGACTAACCATTCTTCACCAGCTCTGCGCCTAAATCCTAGACGATCGGTGCAATTTTGCCGTGCCAAGAGGCGTAAAGCTTGGTTGGGTTTAATGACTCTTGCCGTTACGGTTTCTACAACTTCCACTTCAACGCGGGGAATATAAGTTCCCGGTCCTTCAAATAACCACTCATCACCCGCTAAACGGTTAATAGTTTGAGATTGACTTTGTCCCTCTACCGTGATGGTAATGGTATCGGTAAAATCCCGAATTGCTTTAAGACGCAACGCTTGATTTCTCTCAACGACGTGCAGTTGGGTAATATCTCCGATTAATTCTTCATCGGGATATAAAGGGAATGGCTCTTGGGCAAAACGAATTTCGAGATCACCATAGCGCAGTTTAATCTGACCGTGTTCGTCGGCAATAGGTTGGCCTGATTCATCTCGCAGTACTGGATTAGCCACGACACAATAATACCGAGGCGGCACGACAATCATTGGTTCTGGTTTTAAAATCAGCCGTTCGTGGTCGCGTAGAGTAATAGTTTGAGGGCCAACTTCCAGGCGGGTCACACCAGTATTGTTATCGAGAACGTGAATAAATTGCTGGGGTTTAAGGCGAATCACGCCACTGGAACTGTTAGGGAATTCGCTTTTAGTATCGGTTTTACGTTCTGTTGTATTCATTGTTTTTTTTAACGCAAAGGACGCAGAGGGTTTTGAATAAGATCTCGGTTATAACTTATCGGATTGCGATCCACCAATATTTTGTTGCATTCTCTCCATAAAACCTTTAGATCCCCCTGCTGCGTTGGCATTAGCATCTCAGTAACGAATTTGTAGGGTAACGGCTTGTTGAACTTTCTGTTCCCCACCTACCACTGGAGTATCAGAATTAGCCTGTATTTTTTCCTGGACTGCGGCTGTTGGCATAGGCATGTTGAGTGGTTGAGGAGGATTAGCAGCATTAATTTGAATGCCGATCACTTCTTTCGATTTGACTTTCAAGGCACTCAGAGCCGCATCCGCTTGGGTTTTAGCATTACCAACGGCTTCCTCAATGGCTTGTTGTTGAGCAGTGGCGATCGCTTCATCGCTGGCTACAAAGCTAATCCCATCAATCCGAGTTGCTCCAGCTTTAATCGCCTCATCCAATAGCGGCCCAGATTTTTCCGTGGCAATTCTAAAGCTGACGGTATTAATACCAGAATAGCCATTAATAGTCTGCTTGCCATCCTTATAAGTATAGTTGGGGTTAAGGTTAATACCAGTAGTCTCCAGCTTTTCCACCTGGCGAGATTTCAGCAGTTCTACCACAGATTGCGATCGCCGCGCTACCTGTTGCTGCACCTCCTGAGCTGTTTTCCCCTGAATCTCAACACCCAAACGTACTTGAGCGATCGTAGTAGGAATACTAACATCTCCCTTACCGACCACAGTAATAGTCCTAGGCAAAAACTCCAAATTTCCTGACTCAACTCGAGCCGGAGCAGATTGGCAAGCCGTCATACCGAACAAAGCAACAGCTAAACACCAAATTTTCCATTGGTAACTAGATAAAAAAGAGCGGTTCATCTCAGATAGTAGGTTGATTGGTCTCCCCAATCTGACACCCCAACCCCCCACAAGCTGCCTCTGTTACACTTTTAGCAACAGTCCAAGGGCGGGTTTTGATTTAAGGCATATCTGTAAGCCTCCAGTATTTGTCGCTAAACCCGCCCCTACAGATATTTATTGATAAACTCTAATTTACCCGCTGCAAACTAGTTTGTTTAGGATCGAGAATCTTCTGTCCCAACCCCGGAAACTTAACAGCAATACTAATCTTATTCCCCGACCCAAAAACATGAGTCACCTCACCCGTCCCAAAGGTATCGTGAATCAGCAAATCCCCCTTCTGCCAATCTCGATCTTGACCCTTCTGCCCTTTTCCTTTAGCTACAATATCAACCTTATCCTCTAAATTCTTACTCTTCGACTTTTTCGCCTTTAACTTATTAGTACTGCTAATTAACTCTTGCGGCAATTCCCCCAAAAACCGAGAACGCACAGCTGGTTCCCGATACCCGTACAGGCGGCGTTCCGTGGCGTGAGAAAGAAAAAGCTGTTCTTGAGCGCGGGTAATACCGACATAACAGAGGCGACGTTCCTCCTCCAACGCGACGGGGTCATTTAAGCTGCGATTGTGAGGAAACAAACCCTCCTCTAAACCTACCAAGAATACGACAGGAAACTCTAACCCTTTAGCAGAGTGCAAGGTCATTAAAGACACCGCTTTTTGCCCTTCTGCCAAATTATCCAACTCAGAAGCCAGGGAAGCATTAGCTAAAAATCCTTCTAAACTCGTCTCGTCATTTTCTTCCTGAAATTGCCGGACAGCGTTATAAAGTTCTGAGATATTTTCCAGTCGGTTCTCTGCCTCCTCAGTCCCTTGTTTTTTCAAGTCATCCAGATAACCAGATTCATCCATAATCCCCTGTAGGATCTCAGTAGCAGAAAAGTCCTCCACTTGCCGCTGCCACCGCTGCAAGAGTTGAGCAAACTTATTCACTGCCTTAGCGGAACGTCCAGCCATCGTATTTACTGAGGTTTCATCGCTGAGAATTTCCCACAAGGGTACGCCTAATTCTTGGGCAGCCACCACTAAAGAATCAATCGTCGCTTGACCGATGCCGCGCCGGGGAGTATTAATAATTCTGAGCAAGCTGACCGTATCAGCAGGATTAGCGATCGCTCGTAAATAAGCCACGGCATCTTTAATTTCTTTGCGATCGTAAAACTTCAGCCCGCCGACAATCAGGTAAGGAATGTTAGGTAGCAGAGCGTCTTCAAAGGGACGGGATTGGGCATTAGTGCGGTAAAGGATGGCAAAGCTACCCCAGTTCAGTTCGGGATTTTGTTGAGTCAGACAGCGAATTTGACTGACCACAAATTCTGCTTCCGCTAACTCGTCATCCGCTTTGTGACAATAAATTTGTTCGCCCACACCCCTAGTCGGTCGCAGCACCTTATCGATGCGCTGGGTATTGTTTTCAATTAAGTGGTTAGCGGCTTGGAGGATATTCTCTCTAGACCGATAGTTTTCTTCTAGTTTTACCATCGTCTGGGTATTTTCATCGGCTAAACCGTCGCCGAAGTCTTTCTGAAAATCCAATAAGATGGTAAAGTCAGCCAACCGGAAGGAATAGATGGACTGGTCAGCATCCCCGACTACGAAAATTGAGCGATCGCGCCAATCCCAGGCACTCTTTTTAGTTTCACCATTCGTACTCAACAGGCGAATCAAATCGTATTGAGTGCGGTTTGTATCCTGATACTCGTCCACTAAAATATGACGGAATTGCTGGTGCCAGTAGCCTAAAACCGATTCATTCTGCTGAAATAACTTTACGGGCACTAAAATCAGGTCATCGAAATCGAGGGAGTTATTACTCGCTAGCTGATCCTGGTAATGGCTGTAGACTTGAGCAATCGTCCGCCCTTTATAAGTTGATTGTTCTTTTTCAAACTCTTGAGGCGATAACCCCAGGTTTTTAGCGTTGCTGATAGCATAGCGAATTTTCCGGGGTTCAAATTTCTTGTCATCCAGGTTTAATTGCTTGGTGACGATATTTTTGATCAGAGTTTGGGCATCGGATTCGTCAAAGATGGAAAAGTTACGGTTCCACTGCCGCCCTTTTTCATCTTGATACTTACTAATATCAAAGCGGAGAATCCGAGCAAACAGACTGTGAAAGGTGCCAATCCACAGGGGTTTGATGTATTTCCTGTAGACTCGCGATCGCAATTGGGTTTGTTCTTCCTCCGCTAGCAATTCCAAACGTTGACCGTGTTTTTGTTCGGCGAGTTGTTGGGCGAATATAGTTTCAATCCGGGATTTCATCTCCCGTGCCGCTTTGTTAGTGAAGGTGACAGCGAGAATATTTTCCGGATCGACCTTATGGGTGAGAATGAGATTAGCAATCCGATAGGTCAGTGCCCTAGTCTTGCCAGAACCCGCACCAGCAACGACAAGCAGCGGGCCGCAAAAATGTTCGACAGCGCGACGTTGAGAGGGGTTGAGGTGGCTGAGGAAGTCGATGGTTTGAGTCATAACAGCGTGAGGCGGCTGGGCAAGGTTGCAGCAAGAAAGTTCTTCCTAGTCAAGAGTATCGTAATATTGACTTTTCAGCCTCTGAGAGATTGTGCCAAGATCGAGGGAAATGGGTCTCTGGCACCAGCATAATGATTGGACAACTATTACGGCAGCGCTACCAAATTATTGATAAATTAGGAGTCGGTGGAGCAGCGGAAACTTATGTAGCAGAAGACTTAGATATTCCTGTTGCTCCGAAACCAAAATGCGTCGTTAAACGGCTGCATCCCAAAGCAATTGACCCCGATAACGAGCGGCTTTTCCAGAAAGAAGCGGAAATTCTTTACAAATTAGGCGAAAATCACGACCGCATTCCCAAGCTATTCGCCTATTTTGAAGAAAATGGGCAATTTTACTTAGTCCAGGAACTGATCGAGGGGCATAACTTGGCTGAGGAATTCATTCCCGGCAAGCCGTGGAGTGAAACCGAGGTGACTAAATTGTTACAAGAACTTTTAGAGGTGCTGGCGTTTGTCCATCACAACCATGTCATTCACCGAGATATCAAGCCCTCGAATATTATGCGACGCGATCGCGATGGTAAGCTAATTCTGATCGATTTTGGAGCCGTTAAAGAAGTTAGCACCCAACCAGCCAATAGCCCAGACTCAACGACGCGCACGATTGGGATTGGTACGTTCGGTTATATGCCCAGCGAACAAGCTTTGGGTAAGCCGCGACTGTCTAGCGATATATATGCCTTGGGCATAATGGCAATTCAAGCCCTCACTGGACTAACGCCCAAGCAACTCCCCGAAGACGAAAACGGCGAACTCGTCTGGCAAAATCATGCCCAAGTGAGTGATACTTTAGCAACAATTCTCAAACAGATGGTACGATATCACTTCAACCAGCGTTACCAGTCAGCTGTCGAGGCTTGGCAAGATCTCAACCCAGATACCATCCTGCAACTCCCCCAACCCTCCCTACCTGCTTCCACCCCACCCAAACCAGTCAAGATGGGTGATAAGTGGGGCTACAAAGACGAAACGGGACAAGTTGTCATTCAACCTCAGTTTGATAAGGCTGAGAAATTTTCCGAAGGGCTAGCCGAGGTCAAACTTGGTGCCAAGTACGGTTATATTGACCAAACTGGACGAGTAGTGATCAAACCCCAGTTCGATAAAGTCTGGAGTTTTTCCGAAGGACAGGCAAGGGTCAAAATTGACGATCGCTCTACCTATATTGACAAGATGGGCAACATCTTATTCGACGAGGCAAGTAGCTTTTGCGAAGGGCTAGCCAGGGTCAAAATCGGCGATCGCTATGGCTATATTGATAAGCTGGGACAGCTTACCATCCAGCCCCAGTTTGACAAAGCTTGGAACTTTTCCGAAGGACTAGCCGTGGTCAAAATCGGCGATCGCTACGGCTATATTAACAAGAAGGGAAACCTTATCGGTGCCCCCCAGTTTGACAAGGCTTGGAGTTTTTCCGAAGGGCTAGCGTTAGTCACAATTGGAGAAAAGTCTGGTTATATCGACAAAACTGGACAGGTAGTTAGCCAACTGTTCGATGAAGTAATGAGTTTTTGTGAAGGACTAGCAGCAGTTAAAATTGGCGACAAGTGGGGCTATATTGATAAGACAGCACAACTCGTCATCCCACCCCAGTTTTCTCAGGCAGGTAATTTTTCTGGAGGGAAGGCCAGCGTAGAAATCAAAAATAAGTTATTAGGGCTGTTACCGATAGGCGAACAGGTAGGCTATATCGGCAAAACAGGACAGTTTATCTGAAAATTTCCCCTAATCCCTAACAACCATCAATACGCCTCTTTCCCACTTACCTCTAAACAAACCCAGATATTCCCCAACCTCTGCGTTAAAACATTACCCCAATTATACGAGATGCCGATGGATACAATCCTTAAACTAGCCTTACCGCTATCGATACTAATTAATTTCCTCCTTGTAGCAGCATGGTTATTTTTGATTAATAAAAAAGGAGGTATTCCCTTTTTACTCCGCAAGCTTAACGAGTGGCGAACTGACAAATCAGTAGCAAACTCTAGCAATGGCAATCCTTACCACCAGGATAAAAAAAGCCATTTCGATACTTTACCATCATCAGCGACAGAAATCCTCTTTTTAGGAGATAGCTTGACCGACTATTGTGAATGGCAAGAATTCTTTAGAAATCTCCAGATCAAAAATCGCGGGATTGCTGGAGATACAACCTATGGCGTCTTAAATCGGCTCCAGCAGAGCATTAGCTCTAAACCGCAAAAGCTTTTTCTTATGATTGGTATTAATGATATTACTAAGGGAACAAAAGTTACTCAAATCGCCGCAAATTATAGACAAATTTTAGAAATTATCAAAAATCAAAGCCCCAACACAACAGTCTTCATCCAAAGCGTTCTACCCGTCAATAGTACAAAATTTCCGAATCAGGGATGGAACCAGAAGGTTGTTAATCTAAATACCCACCTCAATAACTTAGCTGAGGAGTTCTCCTTTGACTATATAGATCTATTTCCATCATTTTTAGATAGTCATAAAGAACTAAATATCCAGTACACCACTGATGGCGTACATTTGAATGGTCAGGGTTACTTGCTGTGGACAAGTATTATTGAGAAAAACGTACTGAATTGAAAAGAGGGAAAGGGGGAAAATGCTTTTCGCACCTCCCCTTGTATCTCGAATCAGCCAACCTACAAATACTTCCTTAACAACAGCCGTAACTTTTCTTTCGTCGCCTCTGAGACCTGAGCCAGTGGTGTCAAAATGGCGTATTTTAAGGCCGAGTGCGCCTCCGAAACAGGGGGATTTTCACTCAAGCGCCGCACGGTTTCTTGAATTACTTTCTGAGCATTGGTAGCATTACGTTGCAGATTAGCAATTACCATTTCTACCGTCACGCTGTCGTGGTCGGGATGCCAGCAGTCGTAATCTGTTACCAGTGCTAAGGTTGCATAGGCTATCTCCGCTTCCCGCGCCAGCTTTGCCTCTGGCAAATTGGTCATCCCAATCACTGTTGCGCCCCAGCTGCGGTAGAGATTAGACTCAGCTTTTGTGGAAAATGCTGGCCCTTCCATACAGACATAAGTGCCGCTGCGATGCAGGGTTACATCTGGTAATTCCAGACTGGCAACTGCATCTGCTAAAACCCCTGCCAGTTGATGGCACACCGGATCGGCAAAGGCAATATGAGCGACAATTCCTTCACCAAAGAAGGTAGAAACCCGATTTTTGGTACGGTCAATAAACTGATCCGGTACTACCATATCTAGAGGTTTAGCCTCTTCCTTCAAGGAACCCACGGCTGAGGCCGAAATCAGATACTCCACACCTAACTGCTTCATGGCATGGATATTGGCTCGAAATGGTAACTCTGAGGGTAACAGAGTGTGGTTGCGACCGTGACGGGCGAGAAACGCCACGGGCGTTCCTGCCAGCGTTCCCACAATCAAGGCATCTGACGGCGTACCAAAGGGGGTATCAACCCGCACCTCTTCCAAATCCTTGAGGTCTGCCATTTTGTACAGTCCGCTACCGCCAATAATGCCAATTTTTGCCTGAGCCATCGTTGTTGCCTTCTGCTTTGCTGCAATGCCAAGTTATTTTGGCATACTCCGCGTCTGAAAAGTTATTGTTTTTAGGACTTAGGCAAACGCCCCCCTAACCCCCCAAATCTGGGGGGAACAAGAAATTTCTCCCCCCAGCTCCTCATGCGATCGCCGGATTGCCCACTCTTGAGGAGTTAGAAGTCATGGACGATAAGTCGATCGATTATCAAGACTCTGACGCGAGCCAAAGGTATCGGACGGTGGACTGTACAGATGCTGCTGATTTTCCGTCTCAAGCGGTGGGATATCCTGCCTGTGGATGGGAAGATGCGATCTCGCTATTGCCTCATGTCTGTCTCACGCTAGGAGGCATACAATAAGGTCAAGCATGCTACTAATAGGATAATAATATCTTTATTTTTCTGTTTAGAAACACCACAAAAGGAGTAAAAATGCCAAAGGAAAGTCCAAACGTTAGCTTAGATGCCCTGATACCTAGAGAAGCTTTTGAAGTTCTAGGACAACAAAATCAAAACATAGGAAGAAATGTTCCTATGATATCAATTCGAGATTTAGAACAAAATTCTTTCTTCTATCCATCTTTAAGGAAGCCAGATTTCCAGCGTGAAACTAATGAGTGGGATGCTGAGAAAATATGTGAGTTTATAGAAAGCTTTTTGGATGGAGATTTAATCCCAGCAGTTATTCTTTGGAGAAGTTCTGGTAGTGACTACTTTGTCATTGATGGCTCACATAGACTAAGTTCTTTAATTGCTTGGATAAATGATGATTATGGTGATGGTAAAATTTCCAAAGAATTTTATGATGGAGACATCGCAGAAGAGCAGAAGAGTGCTGCTCAGATGGTAAGAAAATTGATTAATGAAAGGATAGGTTCTTACAAGCATTATCAATCTTTAACACAGCATCGAGGAGAAGTAGACCCAAAAATTCTTGATAGAGCAAGAAACTTAGGCGCTTTAGGTATACAGCTTCAGTGGGTTGAAGGTGATGTACGCAAAGCAGAAGATTCTTTCTTCAAAATCAACCAAAAAGCAGCGCCAATAGGTGAAACTGAGATACGTTTGTTACAAGCTCGAAATACACCTAATGGTGTTGCTACTCGTGCCATCATGAGAAGTGGTAACGGACATAAGTATTGGTCAGACTTTTCTCATGAGAAGCAAGAAAATATTGAGAAATTAGCTCAAGAAATACATCAACTCATTTTTGAACCTAAGCTGAAAAATCCTATTAAGACTTTAGACGTACCAATAGTAGGAAATTTGTCATCTTCAGAAAAACTTGAATTAATATTAGAGTTTGTCAATATAGTTAATAATATAGAAGAAGATAATCAATTGGGAAACGATTCAACGGGAGATAAGACAGTACAACTGTTAAGAAATTGCAAAAAAGTAGCTCAAAGGATAAATAGCAAAGACCCTTCATCTCTTGGTCTTCATCCAATAATATATTTCTATACGAGTGCTGGAAAGCCTAAAATTGGCTCATTTTATGGTGTTGTTGCCTTGATGTTAGATTTAGAAAAAACTAAATCTTTTTCTAAGTTTATACAAATTAGAAAAGATTTTGAGTGGGTGATTTGGCAAGATGATATGGTTCCACAGATTGTCAGTAAGAGCAGTGCAGTAAAGGCGAGAGGAAAGGTTAAAGATTTTTATCGACAAATCATTGACAAATTATCTGAAGGAGTAGACAAGAAAAATGTCATGAAGGAGATAGTTGCTGAAAAAACATTTGGTTCTTTAAAAAGAAAAACAAAAGGGAATACCAGTGAAACCGCAAGTAAAGAATTTTCACGAGAGACAAAATCAGCAGCATTTATCAGAGATACTTTACCTGGTTCTCCACGATGTAGAATTTGTGAGGGATATCTCCCCAGTAGCTTTTGCTCTATAGACCATAAAATAAGAAAAGCAGATGGTGGCTTAGGTACTTTAGAGAATGCCCAGTTGACTCACCCATACTGTAATACAACATTCAAAAATTGAATATTCCTAGACTAGCCATAAAATTAACCCTACAATTAACTATGGCAATCGCTCGTGCGATCGCACCTCTATAGCAATTTTAAAATCAGCTTTCTGGTTGAAAAGCTCAACCAGATTCTAAACAAAAAGCCTCCCATTCAGGAGGCTTTATTCTCACATTATGTATGAAGTTGTGGCATCAATAACCAAACATCGCTAAACCCCCTACGCCTAACACCCCAGCGAAAGCTGCAACTGCGACGGAAGTAATCGCCGTACCAAACAACCACCAAGCTGCGGTTGCAGCGGCTTTTCGGGTTTCTTTCAGTTGCTTCTTAGCCTTATGTTTGAGTTCTTTAACTCGTTTTTGAGCTTCCTCTTGCAGGCGTTCGGCGCGGCTGAGTATGCTATCGCGCATCCCTTCAATTTGGTTGACGATCCGATTAGCATCTGCCTGGGAGATGTCCTCGCGGGAACTCAAGATCGCTACCAAGGTATCCCGATCGAATTGACTCAGCCGATCGCGCAGCGCTTCCAATCCCGCTTCTGGATCGTCAAACAGCTTGCGCAAGTCTCCCTTAATCCCTTCATAGTTTAGTTCGGGGCGATCGAGGGAGTTGAGGTAATTCCGGATTCTGCCAAAAATGCTGTCCATCGCAGATTGGACTTGGTGTTGGACAGCTTGCACTTGTTCGACCAACTGATGGCGAACGGAGTCGATATTATCCGCAATTCGGTTCGCGTCCTCCTCGGAAATATCCTCCCGTTGCGATAGCAGTGCCACAAGGGTATCCCGATCGAACTGCGCAAGGCGATCGCTCACACTCTTCCACCCTGCTTGGGGGTCTTTAAATAACAGTTGCAAGTCTCGCTCGATCCCTTCGGGATTGAGTTCTTCTTTGTTGGTATTCCGCAAGTACTCTTCAAATTCGGCTCGGTAATCCCGTACCGTATCTTTAGCACGACTGGCCAAGCGTCGCGGTGCTTTGATAATGCTGCGAATCGCATCCTGTACGCGATCGATAATCCGATTCACTTGCTCCTCGCTCAAGTTTTCCCGCTGACTAAGAAGTTTGACCAAGGTGTCCCGATCCACTTCCGAGAGCCGTTCGCGTAGTGCTAATGCTCCTGCTTTCGGGTCATCTAGGAGTTTTGCCAAATCCTGCTTGATGCCTTCGGGGTCGAGTTCATCCAGATTGGTGTTCCGCAAATACTCGGCAATTTGATGCGTCAGGCGATCGTACTGCTCCTTAGCCTTACCTGTTAATTCTTGGGGTGCATTCAGGATGCGATCTCGCACTTCTAAGAAGCGATCAATAACCTGATTAATCTGTTCCTCACTCAAATCGCCGCGCTGACTTAACAATTGCACCAGCGTATCGCGGTCAAATTCCGAAAGCCTTTGCTGTAAAGCTTTTAGTCCTGCTTGGGAGTCATCTAGGATAGTTTGCAAACCTCGCTTGATGCCTTCAGGATTTAGTTCTTCTTTGTCGATCTCGCCCAGGTAGGATTCTANNTCGTTTGCCTGAACTCTTCTGCTTTAGATTTTGCTTGGTCTTGCAGATTTTGAGCCTGTGACAAAATGCGATCGCGAGTGCTTTCCAGTCGCTCGACAATTTGATTCGCTTCCTCTTCACTCAGGTCTTGACGTGCTGCTTTAAGCATCTGCACTAAGGTGTCGCGATCGAACTGCGAGAAGCGATCGCGCAGTGCATCAATACCAGCCTCTGGGTCTTCCAGAAGTGCTTGGAAATCGCGCTCAATACCTTCTGGATTCAGTTCTTCTTTACCCGTCCCGGCTAGATAGTTTTCAACCCTACTACGGAGGTCTTGCGATCGCTGTTGACCTTCAGACTCTTGCACCAAGTTATATACTTCCGTCCGCAGTTCTTCTAGCTGATCTGCAATCTCAGAAACGCGCTCGGAGTCGAAGTCACCCCGCTGATTCAGCAGTTGTACGAAGTAGTCTCGATTCAGTTGCTCTAGCTGCTGGCGAACGATGCCTGAAGCTGCTTCCACGTCATAGATAACGTCTCTAAATTCCTGTTTAATCGTCTCTCGATTCAGGTGCCAAGGTTTGGAATTGAGCAGGTAGTTTTCAACATCTGCCTTAATTGTGTTGAAGGGTTGATGCAGTATCTGATCAGCAACCTGAGTGGAAAGGGTTTTAGCTTGCTCGGTTGCTTTATCTTTGAACTGTTGCAACTGGCTAGAAATTTTTTCCACATCTAGATCGGAGAGATCTGTCCGCGTCAGTACTCTACCCACTAGAGCGCTAATACCCAGTTGCAAGGCTTGTTCCCCGAAGCCACCATTGCCATTACCGCCATCGGATTTGCTCGAGCCAACTCCAACTAGTTGTCCGAGCCTATCGCTAAGCCGATCGGAGGTTAGCTCTTCTGGACTGGCAGACTCAAGGAAATTGAGCAGTTTTGCCTGCGGATTAATCTGTTGTTGATGACCCAATACTTGCTGCCAAGCAGCTTCTAGTTGGTCTGCAATCCGATTAACGTCTTGTTTGGATAGATCTGTACGACTGCTAATTAAATCAACGAACGTCTGACGGTTCACGTTTTGCAGAATGTCACTATCAGCAATAGACCTCAACTCCGAACCAATGAGCAAATTTTCAAAATCCTTGCGAATTTGTTTGAGGTCTAACTTGGGTATTTGCAGATCGGCGACGTAGTCTTGTAACGTCTCCCGGACGCGAGTCGGGTTAACCGCACCCCTCAATTCGCGGCGAACAGCAGCTACAGATGCATCGACCGTATTGACAATCTGAGCGTTTGCCGCTCTGCCACCTAGAGCTGTAGCTACTACAGCCATGACTCCTTGCCAGCTTGAACCAGCTGTACTAGCAACGGAACCTACAATAGAACCAATCCCCCTCGAACTAACCCACAGTAGCAGCAAGAAGTATGCTGACCAGATCACAACGCCTGTAATGCCTCCCAGAATCAGGCTGTTAATTAAGGTCAGTTTCACGGCCAGAAAACACGCCATGAATAAGGCAATGTTGACGGTAACTAAAGCCCATGCCCCTACCTTGGATTCAACTACGCTAATCTTACCACCCCAGGTTTCGGCCTCCTCAGCCTCTAAGGGATTCTCCCCGGCTGAAATGCCTGCGGCGAGCGTGAAATTGGTTAACAAAAATTGGAAAGCAAACGCCATGAGTACCCCAGCAATCAAGGCGATAAAAAATTGCGATCCCGAAAAGACCAGTGCCCCCTGTTCTGGAGTATTAATGACTCCAGACGCGGTCGGATCTGATGGCATTTGGGCAAGCCAGAGTGGTGCGTTGCACAACCCTAGCAACATTCCCACACTTTGAAACATAGTTTTTTCCTCTTTAAAGCTTGAGCAGGCGCAAAGTTAGCGTTATCCTCACCTTTCCCTCTTCTTGTAACGCCACAACACGCCTAACTTAATGTTTATCGCTAAAAACTGAACCTAACTCCCTCTAAGGTTTGAAAAGTGCCAGGACTTTTTGATATTTTATCTAACGTTGTTAAAAAAGTCTCCTTTATACCTTTAGGTGTACCCATATCTACTACTTTTGACGTAAAGCTTGCTATCCCAGCTTTCTTCTCTGGGAGGCTTCTAACTTGAAAGTCGGGAATCGGGAGTGGGAAATATTACTTTCATATCCTGAGATGCGTTTACTCAGGGCTAGCCGTCAAGTCAATAATTTCTTCAAACTGGAAGTTATTAACTAAATCCTTAAGCGCTTCGATGAGGGAAGCGTACTCTTGAGGAATTTGCGCAACCAAGCCTAAAACTAGCTCGTCGTTACATGCCATGGCGGCATTGTGTAGTTGTACGACCCACTGGGTTGGTAGTTGAGCAAAGTAACGTTTAATTTCAGCCGATGTCATCATCTCTGGAGTATTTTGGCTAGCGCTTTGGGTGTTGATGGTTTGCTCTTCCCAAACGTAGATGGCCCCTAGGTGTTGGCTCACTTTTTCTAGTAATACTTCCTCTCGAAATGGCTTGCCCACAAAATCATCACAGCCTGCTGACAAAATCATCTGTCGCTGATCCTCAAACGTGCTGGCTGTCAGGGCAATAATTTTAGTTTTGGGGCGCGGTAATTGGTGATAGGTAATTGTTGCTAGGGAAGCTTGTCCTGTAACGTGAGAATTTTGAGTTGGGAATTCCTCATCCCTCACTCTTTCCTGCTCCCTCGCTTTAATATAACGGGTGGCTTCATACCCATCCATGACTGGCATTCGCATATCCATGAAGATGAGGTGGGGTTGCCAAGTTGCCCACAACGCGATCGCTTCTCGTCCATTTTCTGCCTCTCGCACCAGAAAACCGATGGATGTGAATAGCGCGACTACTACTAGACGGCTCTCAAAGCGATCGTCAACTACTAAGATGCGATAGTCAGGTTGGTTTGGTGCTAAACCAGTTACTTGACATTTGGTTGGCGTTGTCTCAACATTAATGGCCTCAGTTAGCGCTACCTGGATATTAAAGGTAAAAATACTGCCCTTACCTAGGATACTGCTAATGCTGATATCTCCTCCCATGAGCTGAACGAATTTGCGGCTAATTGGTAAGCCTAATCCAGTCCCTTGCTGAGATTTTCGGCCTGTTTCTGTTTGCCCGAAAGGTTCAAATAATAGGTCAATTTCAGTAGGAGCAATGCCGGAGCCTGTGTCTTCTA
>DNXU01000246.1:23806-28068 GCA_003505715.1 Cyanobacteria bacterium UBA8803
GGTTGTTGGTTGTTGGTTGTTTTTGGGAAGTTTTGCTCTTAAAAAGACATGTCCTTTGTTGGTAAATTTAATGGCATTTGAGAGGAGGTTAATTAAACAAGATCTTAGTTTGCCTTCATCGGTTTTTATGTAGTCGGGCAGGTTGGGAGCAATTTCAAAAATTAGCTTTAAACCCTTGGATTCCGCTCTTAAGCGAAACATTTGTTTCACAGAGTCTAACAAGTGAATTAAGCTAAAGCAATTTTCCGACAAGGCAATTCTGCCTGCCTCGATTTTGGACATTTCTAGGACATCGTTGATTAAATCTAACAGATGCTCGCCAGCGCGATTAATAATTCCCAAGTATTGCTGATGCTTAGCAGACAGGGATGAATCGCGATTCATGATTTGAGTAAAGCCGAGGATGGCGTTGAGTGGAGTACGTAATTCGTGGCTCATATTTGCTAAAAATTCGCTTTTAGCGCGGTTGGCGGCATCGGCGGCATAGACAGCTTGTTGCAGTGCTGTTGACTGTCTTTGGGTTTCTTCTAGCAGTTCTGCCTGTTGTAAGGCAACTCCTAGCTGATTGCCAATTTGCACAACGATATTAATTTCTGCTGTTTTCCATTGGCGGGCACCAGAATTTTGATAGGTTGCTAGTAATCCCCAAAGTTGACTGCGGCAGAAAATCGGTACGGTAACGTAGGCTCTCGCTTGAAATTGCTCTAACAGCTGAACGTAACAGCTGGGAAACTCCGCCTGATAAATGTCTGGAACGCACAGGTAATTTACACCTTGGCGGTAAGCACCGCCTTTGGTGTCTTGCAGGTAAGTGTCTCGTACTAGGTCATCAATGCTAGTTAAATTTTTTACATGACAAAGAGAGTCTTCTAGAGTATTTTCTGTAAAGGTAGCGTCATAGTGTTGCTGCCTCATGAGAGAAATCCACTTACCCCCTACCGACTCGGCAACGAACTCTCCACTCCAGTCGGGATTGAACCGATAGACGACAACGCGATCGCAATTAATCACTTGGCGCAATTCTTGGGTGGTAGCGGTGAATATCGCTTCGATATCCAAGGTTTGGCGCATTCTTTGGATGACTTTAGCGATCGCTCTTTCCCGCTGAGCCATCTGTCGCAGGGTTTCTTCTGCCTGTTTGCGTTCGGTGATGTCCCGTCCTTCCGCAACTAGGAACATCACGTTATGACTGGAGTCCAAGACGGGTTTGACGGAAAAGTCAATGGTGGTAAAGGTGTATCCTGCACCTCGAATATCAACTTCATAACGAACAATGCTACCTGCCGCAGCACGAGTGATCGCTTCTTGCAATTGTTGCTGTTTTGGCGACAGACGAGGCGCGTTCTTTCTGGGATACTTGCTTGTCTTTTTACGTTTTCCAGGTTCAGTCCACCATCGGGTTTCCCAAAATGGACTCCCAACTGCCTCGGATAGTTCACTCCCAGCAAAGTCAAGAGCCGTTTGATTGGCATCTAGCAGGGTGCCATCGGGTTGTAATACTGCTGTAAATTGGAAACTGGAATTAAAAATAGCGCGAAATCGCTGTTCGCTCTCGCTGAGCGCAGCTTCGGCTTGTTTCTTGTCGCTAATATCAAAAATTACGCCATCAAGCCATAGTAGTACCCCGGTGGCATCAAAAATGCCTCTGCCTTTTTCGTAAACCCAAGCAATGCTGCCATCGGCTCGCATCATTCGATAATCGATCAGGAAAGGTTGTCTATTGGCTACACTTTCCCAGACTATTCTCTGAACCTGATGTCGATCGTCGGGATGGATGATACTGGCAAAGGTGCGCACTTGATTGTTAATAAAATCGTTGGGTGGATAACCGGAAATTTCTAAAATGGCCGAGCTGATGAACGCCATCGTCCAGTCAGCATCGCAAAGGCAGCGGTAAACAGCGCCAGGGATATTGGAGACTAATGTTCTAAACCGTTCTTCTCGTTCTCGCAGCGTTGCCTCGGCTTGCTTGCGATCGCTGATATCGGTGTTAGAGCCTACCATGCGCACGGGGACTCCTCGTTCATCCCATACAGCCTGTCCTCTGCCCAAAATCCACTTATAACTGCCATCTTTGCACCGCAAGCGATGCTCAACGGCGTAATGGGGAATTTGGCGATCGAGGTAAGCTTGTTTGGTGGTCATCACTCGGTCGATATCCTCGGGATGGATGCGATCGAGCCATTCATTATTGTTATTTTCTATTTCGTGGTCTTCATAACCCAACATTTCTTTCCAACGGGTGGATCGAAAGATTTCTCCAGTAATTAGGTTCAAGTCCCATATTCCGTCATTATTGCCCTTGAGGACTAACTGCCAGCGTTCTTCAAGTTGTCGAATGGCAGCCTCTGCCTGTTTGCGTTCTCGTGCTTCAATGGCTAACGAAACTAAATCTGCCAGGGAGCGGGCGAAGTTCTGGTCTTCTGGCGTCCAGTGACGAGCAGCACCGACCTGTTCTAAGCATATAACTCCTGCCGTTTGCCCCTTGATCTGGATGGGCGTATCCAGCATGGAGGCAATGCCTAAGGGGGTCAAATAAGACTCGGAAAATTCTCGGGTTCTCGGATCGGTGTGAGCGTCATCTGCTGCGATCAGCTGGTCTTGCTGTAAGGCTTGAAAATAGGTTGGATAGTTTGTTGCTAGCAGTTCAATGCCTGCACTATGCTGGTTACCACTCTTCTCAAATAAGTCAAGGCACTTAATTTTACTACCTGTGTCATCATAGATCCATATGCTAGAGCGTTCGACATCGATATTATAAGCACTAGCTTCTGTAATCTCTTGTAAAGCAGCTGGAAAATTTCCCTGATTTAAAGCTGGACTTTTGGCTAGTTGTGCCAAACTTAGGTTGTGATTGCGTAGCTTATGGGCACTCTCTGCCAAGGCTTCTTGGGCGCGTTGGCGTTCTGAGATTTCCCGTTGCAGTTGTAGGGTTTGTTCCCGCAGCGATAACCGCTGGCGCACGATGGTTAACTGATTTTCTACACGGGCTATGACCTCTTCAATTTGAATTGGTTTGCTAATGTAATCGACACCACCGACGCTAAAGGCTTTTACCTTATCCAACCCCTCATCGAGCGCACTTAAGAAGATCACCGGAATCTCGCAGGTAGTTTCGCTGGCTTTGAGTTGTTGGCAAACTTCATAGCCATTCAGATCGGGCATCATGATATCGAGCAAAATTAGATCTGGCGGATCGCAACGGGCTACAGTCAAAGCTAGTTTGCCGTTAATGACTCGACGAACTTCATAGCCGTACTGTGTAAGCAGTGAGGATAGCAGGTGCAAGTTTTCCGGGACATCATCAACGATTAAGATGTCTCCTTTCGGTTGGGAAGTGCGATCGCTAACCATTACTTATTAAATCAATTATTTCATCAAGACGGAAATCGTTAACTTTCTGGCCTATCCCTTCAGCTAGAGCCGCATATTCTGAAGGAATTTGCTCAATCAGCTTCCAAATGTCTTTTTCTCTAGCCGAAACTGCGGCAGCATAAAGCTTAGCAACCCATTCAGCAGGCATCTGGGCTAAAGCTTCCTTTAAACAGGGTACGCTAGGTGATGCTAAATTTGCTTTGAATTCGCCATTGGCCGTTTGGGGTTCATCATGTAAGGGAGCTGGTTCTTCGTAAATATAGTGCACCCCTAAATATTGAGACATTTTCTCCAAAATTTCTTCCTCTCGGAACGGCTTGCGTACAAAATCGTTACATCCAGCAGACAAGGCCAGGTGGTAGTCTTGTTCAAAAGCGTTAGCTGTCAAGGCGATAATGGTGGTTTGAGGCTGGGGAGTCGTGGGGGACAACTCATGATGTCTAATCTGCTTAGTCGCCTGGTAGCCATCCATCACGGGCATTCGTATATCCATCCAAATTAGGTGTGGTTGCCAACTTGACCATAAGGCTATAGCATCTTGACCATTTTCCGCTTCTCGCACTGTAAAACCTGCCGTTGTGAGGAGATGAACTAATAACAGGCGGCTTTCCCAACAATCCTCAACCACCAAGATGCGATAGTTGGGTTGGCGAGGTGCTAGGGCAATTGCTTGACGCTGGGGTTGTGTGGCCTGAATCTCAGCCGCTTTTCCCAGGCTAACCTGAATATCGAATTGAAAAATCGCTCCTTGGCCTAATTTACACCTTACCGATATATCCCCTCCCATCAGTTGCACGAATTTGCGGCTAATGGCTAAGCCTAATCCCGTGCCTTGCTGAGATTTGCGCCCCGTTTCTGTTTGTCCAAAGGGTTCAAACAGGAGATCG
>DNXU01000246.1:28290-36623 GCA_003505715.1 Cyanobacteria bacterium UBA8803
GTTGGTGGTTGGTGGTTGGTTTTCGGGTTTTCTGTTCTTACCCGTAACAGGATGCTGCCGGAGTCGGTAAATTTTATAGCATTCCCTAATAAATTGATTAAACAGGAGCGTAGTTTTTTTTCATCGGTTTTGACGTAGCAGGGAACGTCTGAGCAAATGTAAAAATTTATCTTTAACCCTTTGGATTCAGCTCTTAATCGCAACATTTTTTCCAGGATATCGAGGAGACTCCTTAAGTCAAAGGTACTTTCATTCAGAGTGAGCCGACCTGCCTCGATTCTGGACATTTCCAGAATATTGTTAATCAGAGATAAGAGATGCTCGCCGCTGCGACTGATAATTTCTAGGTATTGTTGATGTTCGGTGGATAGGGATGAGGTGCGGCTCATCACTTGAGTAAAGCCAAGGATGGCATTGAGTGGAGTCCGCAGTTCGTGACTCATATTCGCTAAGAATTCGCTTTTGGCGCGGTTAGCTGCATTGGCGGCTTCAGCATAGGTTTGTGACTGTTGGTACAAAACGGCGTTACGAATAGAAATCGCTGCTTGGGCGGAGAGAAGTTTCAACACTTCCAGACGCTTGGGGTTAAAGGCTCCTATGGTTAAGTCGTTTTCTAAGTAGAGAATTCCTGTAAGTTCGCCTTGGGAAAGAATAGGACTACAGAGAATAGATTTGGGGTTGTATCTTTGAATGTAAGAGTCTGTATTAAAATGGCTTTCAGTCGTCGCGTTGTTTAAAACTAAAACTTCTTGAGTTCTAGCCACGTAGTTGATGATTGAGACCGGGATATGTTGATAAGTCTCGACTGGGATAGATTGCAAAACGGCAATAGAATCTTCTCGGGCAGTCCCTGTCGCTTCAATTAGCAGTTGGTTATCTTTAACCAAGATTAAAACCCCAGTTTCGGCGGCGGCATTTTCAATAACGATTTTCATCAAAGTTTGCAGCAGCTTACTGAGGATAATCTCACTGGCGATCGCCTGAGATGCTTTGATCACTGTAGACAAATCTAAAGCTTCCCTGCTACTAGAAGAGGTTTTTAGCGCTGACCTATCCGAGGATAAGGTGCCCAAATCGTGGCGGGGAATAAGAAATTGATGATATTTATTATCTAAGTCTTTAACTTTGTCATTAGCACCCCATTTGCTGTAGAGTAAGTGCGCTTTATTCAGGTATATGTCTGCCGTTTCGGTTCTTCTAAAACTCAAATAAAACTTAGCAGCTAATTCGCAAGCGAGAGCTTGAGCTATAATCATTTCATTATTCCTAGCCGCTCTAATTGCATCGTCATAGAGTTGGGAGGCTTGCCAAGGATCTCCCATCACTTTAGTGGTTTCGGCTTCTACTAATAAGGAATAGGCTAAAAAATTCTCCGGACAGTTATTTGCCCAAAGTCTGATTTGCTGGCGATAGTCGTGCAAAATTTTCCGATACCGTTTTTGTTGAGTTGGTTCGGCATTAGGATAAAGTGCTAATAAAATCAATGATTTGTAAATATAATGCAGAGCTAATTGAAATTGCGTATCGATAACTGACAAGGTCTTGTCTGCCTCTAGTATCATTTGATAAGCATCCCCATAGTTTTCATAGATGAAAAATATAAATGCTTTAGCAAAGTGATAGGTACTCAGTCCGTAGTCGTAGTAATTTTGTTGGAATATCTCTATAGCATGAGCTTCAATACAGCTTTCATGGCTGAGACTTGAAGGGCAGCTCGTTAATCCTCTTAGATTATATAAAACGCTTTGCTGAATTCTTAACGCCCAACCTACTGTTGGCTCTGTGTCCATAGCAAAGCCAATATAATTATCAAATTCTTCCTGTAGACTGTTGAGGTTTTGACAGATTGTCAATCGTTGCCAAAAGCTAAATGCTCGACTGTGATGGCACCAGGAAAAATCTCCAACGGCCATCGCTGCTGCATAGGCTTTATTTTGAATTACCATATTATCTTTCACGGGTTTTCGCCAAGGCAGGATAAAGTTACCAAAGGACATGTAAAGCCTGCCATCCAGGCTAGCATTGTGAAATTTATCGTTAAGTTGTAAAGCTAGAACTCCAAAATCATATCCAGTTTCATATTCGTGAAATTTACCGCATAAAATCGTGCCGTACCAGGCATAGACAAACCCGGAAAGATTTGTATTTCCGTGTTTTAGGGAAATACTAACCATTGTCAAAACTGCCAAGGTGAGTAATGGTTGGTTGATTAAGTAGGTCGGCGGGACTAAGTTGATCAGAAGGCGGATGACCATTTTTAAGGAATCATCGCTTAAAATGGGAGCATCAATCAAGCTGGCAATTTTCCTAGTACCGAGATTTTTTTTAGCTTCCTTGGCTGCGGCTAAGAGGTCAGTTTGACTGGGTGAGTAGGGTAAAGAAATATTAAATAGCTCTAAGGTGGATAAGCCTACCTTGATAGCTTCTTCATAGCGAGCTTTATTTTGATAGTGAATGAGGCGAAGACTATTAATTTTGGCTCTATCGAGGTTAGATTTGGCTTGTGCTAAGGCTTGGTAAGCTAATGCCTCAGCACTATCAAAATTACCCAGAATAAAATGACATTCCATTGCCTCCAAATAAAAATCTAGAGTCAATTGATAATGAGCAAGCCAACTGTTGTTGCCTAAAATATTTCTACCTGCTGTGAAATAATTTAAGGCTGGTTCATAAGCCGTCGAATGTTTGGCTTTTTTCCCGGCTCTCAGATTGAGTTGAGCCAATTCATCTCGTTGTTGTGGTTCAAACAAGAGATCTAGACCGATATTTAACTGGTTGACAATATCAAAAAGATGGAAATCTATCTCTTGAGGTGGTGTATTGTGGAGTAATAATTGACCAATCCTTAAATGCGTTGACTGCTTCTGCTCATCAGGAATTAAAGAATAGGCAGCTTGTTGCACGCGATCGTGGAGAAATTTGTAGGAGAGCCGCGAATTGTCAAAACTTAAATTTTTAAGTTCTTCTGAATCAAAAAAACGCGGCATCTTGTAGTATTTGTGTAGTGGCAATATTAGCCCGAATTGCAAAGCTGACCACAAATCATCGGTTAGGGTGGCTAGAGTTTTTTCGGTAATAATGGCAAGGATATCAAGGTTAAAGCGATCGCCTATACAAGCTGCCAACTTTAAAGCCTCTTGAGTGGCTTGAGGCAGCTTGCGAATGTTACTGGCAACCAGTTCGACAACCCCCAGATCGGTAATGCCAAATGCCTGAATCTGCTCAATATCCCACACCCAGATGCCAAGGGCACAATCAAAGTATAATAATTGCTCTTGGTATAACGTTTTAAGCATCTGAGTTAGAAAGAACGGATTGCCCTGAGTTTTGTTAAACAGCAAATCTCCTAAAGGTAGGGAGCGTTGATCTTCACTCAAGGTATCGGTAATAATTTGTTGAACGTGAGCGAGTTCTAAAGGGCGCAGCGTAATGGTATTAACAATAGCGTCAGTCTGTTGAATTTCATAGAGTACATGCATCAAAGGATGCACTGGACTCACCTCATTATCTCGATAAGCCCCAATGAGGAGCAAGTATTGGCTATTGGGATTCGTCATTAATAATTGAATGAGTTTCAGGGAAGCGGTATCTGCCCATTGCAAGTCATCTAGAAATAAGACCAGTGGATGTTGGGGTTGGGTGAAAACCTGAATAAAATCTTGAAAGACTCGGTTGAAACGGTTTTGAGATTCTGTCGGGCCAAGTTCGGGAACGGGTGGCTGTTTGCCGATAATTAGTTCCACCTCTGGAATGACATCAATAATTACCTGACCATTAGTTGAGAGGGCACCTAAAAGTTTTTGCTGCCAAGTTTGGAGTCGCTGCGTGCTTTCAGTGAGTAATTGCCGCATCAAGTCCTGAAAAGCTTGAATAATTGAAGCATAGGGAATGTCGCGCTTGAACTGGTCAAATTTACCTGCAATGAAGTAACCTCGCTGTCGCACGATGGGTTTGTGAACTTCGTTGACTAAGGATGACTTCCCAATGCCGGAATAACCAGACACCAGCATCATTTCGCTTTTTGGGGGGAGGGGGACAGAGTCTAGACCTAATTCTCCACCACTAACGCGATCGAAAGCATCTAGTAATTCCTTGACTTCCCTCTCTCGTCCGTATAACTTTTGGGGAATAGCAAGTTGACCGGATTTATCTAATTCGCCAGGTACAAAGTCAGCAATTTCGCCCTTTGTCTGTAATTGCGCTAGGCATTTCTCCAGATCCGCTTTCAGTCCTGCCGCACTTTGGTAGCGATCTTCACCATTTTTGGCGAGAAGTTTCATTACAATAGACGACAAGACAGGAGGAATCTGGAGATTGAGCTGGTGAGGGGGGACGGGAATTTGGGCAATGTGGCAATACACCAGTTCTAAGGGATCGCAGCTAGTAAAGGGCAGGGTGCCAACCAGCATCTCATAAAAGGTCACTCCCAGGGAGTAAAAATCAGTACGGTAATCAATGGCACGGTTCATTCGTCCGGTTTGCTCTGGAGACATGTAGGCAAGGGTGCCTTCTAGCAATTCCGGATTGCTAATTTGTTGAGTTTCTCGATAAAGTTGAGTAGCAATGCCGAAGTCGGTCATTTTAACAATGCCGCTGGCGGGATTGACAATTATGTTTTTCGGCTTGATATCTTTATGAATAATCTGGCGAGTATGTAACTGGCCTAAGGTTTGGGTCAGTTGGAGAGCATAGTTCAAGAATGTGGATAGGGCGAGGGATTCCTTTTCTAGCAGTGTTTTGAGAGAAATACCACCAAAGTCTTCTAATACTAAAGCTGGACGGTTCTGATAATTTTCTAAGCTCAAAGGTTTGACAACCCCGTCTATGTCGAGGTTTCCCCCAATTAAGTATTCCTGTTTAATGTAACCGATCTCATCTAGGTTAGGATTTTCAGTAGTCAGGATTTTAATAATTACTGATGTTTGATCTGATAGTCGAGTACCGCGATAGATCAGGGTGGTAACACCTTCATGAATAAGTTCTATCAGTTGATATCCAGGAATTACGCTCATGTTAACTGGGGAAGAGGGAGAAATATTTGTATTTCTTCGTTGCTAGCGATCGCTCATCGTGCCTAATCTGAAAATAGGGAGAGGGGCTAGAAAGACGGGGAGAAGAGGGAGATAGGACAATGGGCATAAGGGATTTTCATGCTGAGATCAAAAGAGGTGATAGCTAAATTCATCATAATTCTTTAGAGGGATCAATAGAAAGATCGACATCGGATTAGGGCATGGGTGTTGTTGCCATGCAATTACTTCAGGTACTTCAAGCCATTCGTAATTGGCATCCCTAGTTCAGCACGGCAGGAATAACTTACCGCTTTAAAAAGAAAGTAAAAGTTTTGTCTATAGATGGATAGTCAAGCACAAGAAAGGAAAACGGCAAAAACAAGACTGACAGAGGCACTTAATACCTACGGGGGTGATACTAAGCATGAGTCCGTCGCTACCGCTATTGAGTGTCTGGTCTCCCTTAACCCAACCCCTGCACCTGCTCGCTGTGAGGCACTAAGGGATGGACAATGGTTATTGATTAGTGCGCCCAACTTTCCCGATGGAGAACTACGAGCTGACGGTAAATATGTTTATACCCTCGGTCGGCTGGCTTTTAATATATTTCAACCGACTTCCTTGAAGATTGTAATCGATCGGGTCATACAACCTGTGTTTCCTATTAGCCAAACTGGCAAACAGACGCACGATATTATTGTTGAATTCACGACAGCAGACGAGAATATTACTCCCCTACAAGGTATTGTTTATAACAAAGGAATTTGTTCTCCGGTTAATGGTAATATCTTACAAGTGCAGTTCACAGGAGGAGAGCTAGTACCGAGAGACCAAACGAATAGGGAAGCATGGAACGCGATATTTGGTGAACAAGCCAAGTCGCCAACAATTGGTCTAAAACAAAAGCTGATGACCCTGATTTTAAGGATGATATTCGGGATTGTTCCACCCCAAGGAATGGAGGCGGAAACGGGAAGAGTTTCTTTCAAAATGCAGCGCTCTCCTAAAGGTAAGCTCAAACTGCTTTATCTTGATGAAGACTTGCGGATCACGCGAGGAGAGCAAGGTATGGTTTTGGTTTGTCAACGGCTTCTTGGATAGGTTTAATTAATTCGATGTACAACAGCTTATTCGATCTTGATTCTTCAACAGTAGGCGGTTCTGACCCATTGAGGTTTGATTGGAAGGAGGTTTGGTATCCTCTTTATTACATTGAAGACCTGGACAAATCCAAGCCGACATCCTTTACATTGCTCGGTCAAGATGTTGTCATCTGGTGGGATAAAATAGCCTCCTGCTGGAGGGTATTTGAGGACAGATGCCCTCACCGCCTCGCCCCCCTTTCGGAAGGCAGAATTGCTGAGGATGGTCTGTTAGAATGTCCCTATCACGGCTGGGCTTTTGCGGGTAGTGGTCAGTGCGATCGCATCCCTCAGCAAGTCGAGGAGACTAAAGCAGAAGTGAAAAGAAGAGCTTGTGTCACCTCACTACCTACTATTGAGCAACAGGGACTGTTATTCGCCTACCCCGGCCAGCCTGAGAATGCAGATAAGACAAAGGTGCCGATTGTCGAACCCCTGTTAGATTCACCAGACGAGTGGATCTGTATTAACACCTTTAGAGACCTGCCTTATGATGCTCTCACACTCATGGAGAACGTCCTCGACTCTAGTCATCTGCCCTTCACCCACCACCGTTCGGTAGGAAACAGAGCCAATGCTGGGCCTGTGGAACTAGAAGTTGTCGATTCTGGAAAACATGGTTTCCAAGGAGTGTGGGCAGAAGGCCCGCGACGCGGGACACTAGGACGCCAGGATACGACATTCATCGCCCCCTGTTTGATGTGGCACGACCTAACCTCGAAGCAGTTTGGCAGAACGCTGACTGTGGTCTATGCTACCCCCATTCGGAAGGGGGAATGCCGCTTATTTGCCCGCTTTCCCTTCAAGTTTCCCTCTAAGTTACCAGGCTTATTTATTAAGCTGACTCCACGCTGGTACTCTCACATCGGGCAGAATGCGGTTTTGGAAGATGATCAAATTTTCCTGCACCATCAAGAGCGTTATCTTGAGCAAGAAGGTGGCAGTGCGAACTTTGCTAAGGCGTTCTACCTGCCAACCAAGGCAGACCAATTTGTGATTGAGTTGCGTAAATGGGTCAATACTTACAGCATCGATCCTTTTGCTGGGGCAACTTTACCACCTGCATTACCTAAGGAAAGGCTACTAGATCGCTACAACTCACATGCCCAAAATTGTTCTAGTTGTTCAAAAGCACTCGCTAACATCAGGCGGTTAAGAATGGGGTGTGCTTTTACGGCAGCGATCGCTGTTTCTTTTACTCCGATGCTCACCTTTTGGCTTAACTATACCGCCATCCTACCTGCTCTTTTAACAGTTGTCAGCCTTGTTAGTTTAGCAGCGTGGGCAGGACTCGGTAAGTTGGAAAGGCAATTCTATCAGGGTCGAAATGTGCCGCCGCGTAACTTGCCCTTGAAAAAGTGATACCCGATTGGCTGCCCAATCCTTTAAATCGTGGCATCTGCAATCCCGTAGGGGATGAAGGGACGACGAACTGTAAAGCTTGTGATTCACAAATCCGATATATCGCGATAGATTTATTTTTGGGATTAAACGATATATCGCGATATCCCACAATCGTCAGGAGCAAAGTATGTTCAGACAATTTCATCCCCTCGGCTATGCTCAGGGTGAATCCTGTTTTTTCGTGCCAGCATGGGCAGGAGAAAGACCTAGCAATCAATTCTTTATGAGTGGGCGACATGGACGCAGAGGTTCGTATAGTGGCGGATGGGGAGATGAGCCTCGCACTCGTCGCGGTGACATAAAATTCATTTTGCTTGGGCTTCTATCCGAGCGTCCCCAGCATGGTTATGAATTGATGAAAGAGCTAGAAGCACGTCGCGGTAACTTTCGCCGTCTCAGTCCAGGCTCTGTCTATCCAACACTTCAAATGCTGGAAGAAGGTGGTTATTTGACCAGCGAGCAAGTTGATGGCAAGCGTGTTTACACGATTACAGAGAGTGGCAGACAATTCTTGAGCGATCGCAACCAGCAATCTCATTCCAGAAATGCTCACGACAGTTTTACAGAAAACAAGCCTTCTGAATTGATTGAGTTGCGGCATACTTTAACCCAGTTGAATGATGCTGTCACCCAAATTGCTCGAAGTGGCAATTTGGAACAAGCAAATCGAGTACGCGAGCTGCTGGTTCAGGTAAAGCGTGAGATTTACAAACTTCTTGCAGAGCAGTAAGAGGGAGGTGGCGAAGAATCTCCAATGGGTAATTGGTAATTGGTA
>DNXU01000173.1:0-6090 GCA_003505715.1 Cyanobacteria bacterium UBA8803
ATCCCTCATCCCTCATCCTTACGTCAATGGCTGAAGCCGATATTCCCAGACTCCAGGCTGACTTGGAACAGCAAGTTAGGGAACGCACCGAGCAGCTTGTTGCCGCTAACCAACAACTAGAACGGCAAATCGCCGAACACCAATTGCTAGAGGAGAAGCTACACACGAGCGAGGCGCAAATGCGTGCGCTCCTTGAGGCAATGACCGATATCGTTCTGATTATTGATGTTCAGGAAAACACGATACAAGTTGCACCGACTAATCTCAATCTCTTAGATAAACCTGTTGCTCACCTCATCAACCAGACAGTCGAGCAATTTGTTGAGGGCGATCGCGCCGAGATATTTTTTAGCCAAATTCAGCGAGCTTTGGCAGCACGGCAGACTGTCCATTTTGAGTACAGCTTGAATGTAGAAGAGGAAGGGGGAGAGAATTTTATGCCCAGATTTCCTGCTGCTACGTTAAGACTCCAACATCCGCTCTCGCCGAACTCAATTTCCAACCAGCAAGAGATTTGGTTTACTGCCAGTATTTCACCTATATCAGAACATTCTGCGATCTGGGTTGCTCGCGATATCACCGATCATAAGCGAGTCGAAGCAGCTTTGCAAAAGGCTCGCGATGAGTTAGAAATGCGAGTAGCGGAACGAACAGCTGACCTTTCTAAGGTCAACAAATTGCTTAGGCAAGAAATTTGCGATCGCCAGCAGGCAGAGGCAGCACTCAGCCAAAGTGCGGAGCGCTTTCGGGTTGCCCTGAGCAATTTACCTATTATCGTTTTTAACCAAGACATCGAATTGCGTTACACCTGGAGCTATAATTCGGCTCTTTGGTTCAAGGATCGGGAGGTGATTGGTAAACTGGATGCTGAACTTCTCCCGGTTGAAGATGAACAAGAGCTAACCACTATCAAGCGCCAAGTCCTCATGAGTAAGGTAGGGACGCGGGTGGAAGTGTGTCTGACCTTTAGCGGAGAAGTTCGATACTATGATGTCACTGTAGAGCCATTGCGGAATGCCACTGAAGAAGTTGAGGGAATTACCTGTGTGGCTATCGACATTACTGACCGCAAGCAGGCAGAGGAGACCAGACAAGAAGCTTACAACAAAGGAATCCTACTCCAAGAGATTCACCATCGGGTGAAAAACAACTTACAAATTGTATCAGGACTGCTTTACCTTCAGTCTCGTTCTGTTGACGATGAAAGGATGTTGCAAATGCTGCAACAAAGTCGAGACCGTCTCCACGCTATGGCTCTGATCCACGAACAATTGTATGGATCTAAAAATCTCGATAGCATTGACTTCCGGAATTACATCCAAACTCTAACCAAAAGCTTGTTTACCTCCTATGGTACTAATACCAAAGCGATCGCGTTGCAGGTCAATGTCAAACCAATTTTACTAGATATCGATACGGCAATTCCCTGTGGCTTGATTGTAAATGAATTAGTATCTAATGCTCTAAAACATGCTTTTCCTCAAGGCCGATCTGGGGAAATTATAGTCGAATTTTATATGGCGGAAGATAATAATTTAAAATTAATGGTCAGGGATAATGGTATTGGCTTAAGTGAAGGGATAAATTTACAAACTCACAATAGTCTTGGCCTGCGTTTAGTCCGTTCCCTAGCGACCAAGCAACTTAAAGGAATGGTGGAGGTAGATAGAACTATGGGCACTACATTTAGTATTAGCTTTAATAAAATTGGTAATTGGTAATCGGTCAGAATTTCAAGCAGATCACCCATCACCCATCACCCATCACCCATCACCCATCACCCATCACCCATCACCCATCACCTATAAAGGATACAAAATGTCAAAAACAAAAATTTTAGTGGTTGAAGATGAAGCAATTACAGCCGAAGTGATTGCCGATCAGTTAGAGGCTCTAGGGTATGCGGTAACGGGTACTGCCAGTTCTGCTGGGCAAGCGATTGCCTCTATAGCCCAAACTCCACCGGATTTGGTGCTGATGGATATTAATTTAGGGAGGGGAGAGATAGATGGAATAACTATTGCTGCGCGGATCAGGGAGCAATTCAAAATTCCCGTGGTTTACCTGACAGCCTATTCAGATGATGCTACTTTGGAACGAGCGAAAGTTACAGAACCGTTCGGGTACATCCTCAAACCTTTTAACGAAAGAGACTTGCGGGTAGCAATTGAGACTGCCCTCTACAAGCACCAGATGGAAAGGCAGTTAATCAAACACAAAGAACTACTAGAAAATATCCTCCACTCTACAGCTGATGCAGTACTCGCAACCAATGAAACTGGAGAAATTATCTACCTAAATCCCGCTGCTGAAGCCCTCACGGGCTGGCCCTTAGGAGAAGCTTCCGGGCAAGGTATCACTGAGGTGATCAAATTTGTTGACGAAACGACTGGACAACCCACTGAAAATCCAGTGATGCGAGTTCTTCAAGAAGGGAGAGTCATGTATCTTGATGACAACATGGCTCTGGTTGCCAAAGACGGTACTCAAATTCCCGTAGCAGATAGTGCCTCTCCTATGTTTCAAGAAACGAAGACGGTTACGGGTGTGGTATTAGTACTCTGGGATCTCAGCGAACGCCGCCAAGTTGAATTACTCGCCAAAGAAGCTGTTGCCAGCCAAAAAGCAGTAGCAGAAACTCAACAACTTCTAGCTGCAGAAAGAGAACTAAACGAACTCAAATCTCGCTTGATTGCTACGATTTCCCACGAGTATCGCACTCCCCTAGCTATTATTAAAAGTTCTGCCGACATACTCCAACGCTACAGCGACCGATTTTCCCAACAAAAGAAAGACAGCCACTTAAATCGGATTAAATCGTCAGTAGACCGGATGACTCAGCTGCTGAACGACGTGCTGACCTTTACAAAAGCCGAAGCAGGCGCATTGCCCTGCCACCCCCAACCCTTGGATGTAGTCAAGTTCTGCCGCGAGTTGATCGAAGATCAAAAAATAATTGCCGAAGAAAATTATACCCTGAATTTTACCTATTTGAATTCCCCTGAAAACCGCAGTGAAGGAGCAACTTCTACCGCCACTTCCCACTCTCCACTCTCCACTCCCCTGATTACCAATCTCGACGAGCAATTATTGCGGCAAATTCTGACCAATCTCTTAACCAACGCCATCAAGTACTCTCCCTACGGTGGAACTATCTCTCTATTGGTGTTTTGCGAAAACAACCAAATTGTCTTCCAAGTTCAAGATCGGGGAATGGGCATTCCCAAAGCCGACCAACAACGGCTATTTACCCCCTTCTTCCGCGCCAGTAATACTGGTATCACTCCCGGAACGGGTATGGGATTGAGCATTGCTAAAAAATCGGTAGAGTTGCATGGCGGTCGGATTACCTTTACCAGTGAAGTAGGAGTTGGTACTACGTTTACGGTTAAGTTACCATTTGTTAATTAATACTGGCGAGGAAGATATTAATTATGTCGGACAATGGCCGATCGCTGATGCAGTTTTGGCTGACTCCATTACAAAGCTTAAAGTAGCACCAACCACGGGTAATTGGTTTAAATTTGTATCGAGATTTACCCGTAGAACCGGGACATCAGCAATGGGTTAAGGTGATCGAGTCCACCCCAAACCTGATTGGTGTAGAAAAAGGGGTAGGTGATCGCGTCTCACCTCCACCAATCCTGCAAGATTTAGATCGAGTGAGTGTTGCTGACCTGATTTTAGAAGCAGATGGCAAGATTGTGGGATTTGAATCTCCGATTTATCGCCGAGATGAGGGGGAAGGAATTATATAGCCAGTTTAAAGTAATGGTGAAATTATGATGTTCCCTGTTGCGTGTTCCTCATATTTATGTTAACGAATCAAATATCTGCGCTATAAAAGGTAACGTATCACAAATAGTTGAAATTGTCTTAACAAAAAGTCTTCACCACTGCTAGTATAATAGTGGTTTATATAAATAATGTTTTCAAGCCCTAGGGCATAATACCATAAGTGTAATACAATATATGGGTTGGTTAGCTTAAGCAGAGCGGAATATTTTATTGCATTTTTTCTACCCTGAGGGGGGTGGTATAGTCTTGATGGAAGCAGATTTTCAGGGTGTAGTTCCTATCGACTGAACTTACCACTAGAGGAAGAAGATAAGAGGGGTTGTCGAGCCGGATTTGGTATAATTCACCAGCCTTTGCCGCTAAACCCGCCCCTACAAATATTAGGGGTGTTTAACCCGACATGATATAAGTTCCCAATAAAAAAGCGTCCCATGGATGGGTGAAGCGCTACTTCATAGATACTTTACAAAAGTAGCAATTTGTCTTTCATAATTCTGGGATAAAATGAGAATTATTTACTAAAATTTTTTCAAAAATACAACAAAATTTGCAAAAGAACAAATCAACTCCAACTAAATTAGGAGAAAGTTCCCTTATGGCTTGGCAAAATTTACCTCTACCTTTAACTCTATTGTGTGCCGTTCTATCATTAGAATTGGCAACAGCTCCTAGTTTGCTCGCTCAAACACAACTGATTGATGCTACCCAAGTTTGGCTAACTTTCAAACCACCTAAACAGGGAACACCGGATAAGACAGCCAGCGGAGCAACTCGTGGGGAGTGTTTGGGGGATAACCTCCCAGCACACGAGCGTTTTTCTTCGCTGATGCCAGCCTATAGCGAAACCGAGGCAGAGCGTCCAACGTTTGCAGTTTATATTCCGCATACAGCTGCCCAAAAGGTATTTTTCAGTTTGAGAGATGCCAGCGAAGACTACTATTATGAGACAGAAATTCTACTTCCGGCAACTCCTGGCACTTATCGCTTACAATTGCCAGCCAATGCTCCTGCACTGGTTTCCCACAAGACCTATCAATGGTCTTTGAGCTTAATCTGTGGCCAATCTGTCGATCCGAACGATCCCCTAATAGGAGGAGTAATTCAGCTACCAGGAAGCAGTAACTAAGGGCATTTATTTCAATGAACAATGAACAATTATCCATTAGCCATTAATAAGCAACTAATAGCAAGTTCTTTTAATTGCTCGTAATTTAGTTTTCCTTGACCGTTGCGTGGCATGGCATCAACGGCTACCCAATATTTGGGGCGCTTGAACTTGCATAATTTGTCCGCTACCGCCTTTTGTAATATATCAGGGGAAATGTCTGGGGAACGAGGCACGTAAACCGCAGTGACAGCTTGACCCCAATAGCGATCGCTTAAACCAATCACGCCAACATCAGCAACTAGCTGGCTGGCTAGAATTGCTGCTTCTACCTCAGCCGGAAAGACATTTTCCCCACCCGTAATAATTTTGTTACTGCGACGCCCAATAATGGTTAAATAACCCTGCTGGTCAAAAAATCCTAGATCGTCGGATTGGAGATTTTGGAGTTGAGATTTGAGATTGATATCACGTCCGTCTGAATACTCGCCATTGACCATTTTCCCGTTCTTTCTTAATAAGGGGGCATCCACCCAATGGGATAAGATAGTTTCTGCTGGGGTATAGTAGCCTAGCGCCAGAGAATGGGCTTGGATAGTAATGATACCTGTTTCGTTCGCCCCTAAAATTTCACCCGTGGCACTGCGAACCGTGACGCGGGCGTGGGGAAGTACTTGACCGCAGCTATTATTACCCGTTAAGAAAGCTTCAGGTCTAAGGGTGACAACTCCAGAAGCAGTTTCTGTCATGCCGTAGGTGGGGGATAACCGGATGCGGTGGCGTCTCGCCTCATCTAAAAGGGACTGCCAAGCCGGCGCACCGCCTAAAAGTACCGTTTGGAAGCGAGATAACCAGTTAGCAGCATCAGCACTCAGTAGGCGTTGTAACTGGGTAGGAACCAAGGAGATAAAAAATCCTGTCGGGTTGATATCGCGTCCTTCTCCAGCGATTAAGGCTTTAAACGGCAGGATCGCCATACGTCCCCCAGTCGTTAGGGAACGCAAAAATTGCATCAAGCCACTGACATGATACAGGGGCAAGACACAAAAGGAATGAACGGGTTTGCAGCCGAAATACTGGTAAAACCCGCTTACTGATGTCATTAAGGTTTGCCAAGTGTGGATGGTAAAGCGAATCTGCCCCGATGATCCGCCTGTGGGAATCATTATTTGTTGTTGGTTGTTGGT
>DNXU01000173.1:6185-7631 GCA_003505715.1 Cyanobacteria bacterium UBA8803
TGGTTGGTGGTTGTTGGTTGTTGGTTGGTGGTTGTTCTTATAGCTATTGCTTTTCCCCAATCTCCAATTCCCTGTCCTACAATTAAATCGGGCTGGACTAGATTGAAGACTTCTTGCCATTCCCGTTGTACCCAGTTGGCATTCCCTAGAAAAACGGGACAGTTGGCAGCAACAGCTGCCAGGAAAGCGGCCAGAAAACGCCACGGATCTGACTCAGCCAGTAGGATTTTGGGGGGTGTTCCCCTTAGAGAGAGTTGAGTGAATTGTTCTAATAATTGCTCGGTGAGGTGGTAAAATTGGTGGCTCTCACAACCAATCAGCCAATCATCATCGGCACGCTGTCTGAGATAGGTTAATGGCTGTTCCACAAACGTTCTAGAAACTCCCGCTCATCTTCGGTAAACCAGTGGTAAACGCCAAAACCGACAGCGCGATCGCGGTGGGATAGTTCCCCTGCCAGCTGTAGAGCTGCTTGTCTGCCAATGGGGGTTTCCATGACAGAGGAAAACACGGTATCAATATCCTGTTCTTTACAGAACTGGCGCAGGCGTTTGGGAGAACCGGCGATCGCTGCTTTAATTACAAAAATTCCCCGCCACCCCTTCTGGTAAGAATTTTCTAATTGCTCAAGCGTCGCTACAGATTCATCTAAAGCAATGGACGTAGCATAGCGATCGCTCATTGCCTGCATCACCTCAAACTCCTCCGGAGGTAACGGTTGTTCCAGAAACTCTACAATCCCCGCCTCATCACATGCCTTCAGCCACCGATGGGTGGTTTGTCTTGTCAGTCCTCCATTGGCATCCAAGCGCAACTGGGCAGACTGGGGTAATGCTTGAACAAGCTGGTCAAACAACTTCAGTTCGTCCTCAATAATAGCAACGCCAATTTTCCATTTAAAGGTGCGGTATCCGCAATTCCAACCTTGTTGCCAGGAGTGTAATGCGGCTTCCCCAGTTGGTAACAGACAACTGAAGAGGAGGGAAGATGGGGGAGGGGAGATCCCTTGTCTTCCTGCTGCCAAGTCCCCATTCTCCAGTCCCAAAGCCGACTCAAAGCCAAATTGACAGGCAGGAAGTTCGGCGGGGATGGAGAAAATATCGGTTGCGGTAATTTCTAGCGGTAATTGCTGGCAAAAGAAGAGTGCTTGTTCTAGGGTTTCCGAACCAAACCAGGGGATAGGCGCAATTTCACCCCAGCCAACTTGTCCCCTTCCATCCGTAAGGCGAAGGATAATTCCTTCCCGAACCTCCCAACTGCCGTGACGGGTTTGCATGGGTTGCCGGAAACGCCGCTGATAAGGCCGAAATTCCCAGCGATAAAGGGTTGTCATTTGTTGTTTGTTGTTTGTTGTTTGTTGTTTGTTGTTTGTTGTTTGTTATTGGCTGTTTTGAGATTAGGGTTTCAAAGAGTGCCAACAACCAGCAACCAACAACCAACAACCAA
>DNXU01000173.1:7711-10576 GCA_003505715.1 Cyanobacteria bacterium UBA8803
CAACTAACAACCAACAACCAACAACCAACAACCAACAACTAATAACCAATAACAAATCCCAATCCTAACAGCAGGCCGCTCCAGAAATGGAGTTTAACAGCTAAAAATTTACAATTGCTGACCTTTTCGGGCTGGTCGTAATAGTTGTGGACGTGTTGCACTAACTGGTAGGCAAAGGGTACGCCCAGCAAGGTGAATAATGTCGAGATTGGGAAAATGCCTAATAGCACGAACAACGCCGTTAGGGCAAAAATGCTACCTCCCAACCAGGGTAATAGTTGAGCACCTCGTTTCGTACCTAGGCGGACAATAGGCGATCGCTTTCCTGCCGCTAGGTCATCTGCTACCTGATGAAAATGGGAGCAAAACAGAATTATTGAGGTGCTAATCCCGATAATTACAGAGGCTGCAAAAGCGGTCATTGACCAGGTTTGCGTTTGAGAGTAGTAGGCGGCAGCTACGGCCATCGGCCCAAAGGTTACGAAACAAATAATCTCACCCAATCCCTGGTAACCCAAGCGAAATGGTGGCCCTTGATAGGTGTATCCCAAAGCACAGCAAAGCAGTACGATGCCGATCGTGGTTAAGTCTTGCTGCCACCAGGCGATCGCTAATATTCCTAAGATACCTGCTGCTAAAAATAAATTGCTCAACCAGAAAACTAATGATTTATTTCCCGTCAAATTCACCAGAGAATGAGCTTTATTTTTATCGATACCCGTTTCCGAGTCAAAAACATCATTGCTTAGGTTGAGCCAAGCAATAATTAAAATGGCTGACATTAAAAATGTCGAAAATATTCCTAGATGAATCCTCTGCGTTTCTGCACAGGCTACAGCCGTTCCCATCCAAATGGGAATGACTGCAACGCTGTACATTGGCGGCTTAAGTGCCGCTAGCCACAATTTATTGTTTGACTGTTCAACAAAACTCGTAGTCATCCGGCAGAATTAATTTAATGATGATTACCAGCCATATTATGTCCGGCTAATTGCCCATAATACAGTTTTTTTGCCTTTGGTTAATAGCTAATACCTCATCCCTCATAGCTCACCTGTCATCCCTCTCAAGTCGCTGCCAGCGCCTGCAAGCGCCCAGCCTGTGATAGTTTCTTATGTACCATAAGTAAATTGGCAATACAGAACTGCTCATCTGTGCTGTTGGTAGGGTCTCAGTTACCCAGCTTTCCATCCTAGGGCGGGGTAACTAGAGTCTGAGTGGGGGTGTCAATCGACACCCAGGGTTACGTAGGGAGTAAGGATGTCCCCTTTAGACATCCCACCATTGACAATCAGACTTTAGGAACAGAACTTCAAAAAAGTTTACATCTCTGCTTCTATGACAGTCACGCCCTATCGCACCAATCTCTTCCAGGATCGCCAAGAGCTGTATCAACTTCTGTTTAGGGGTAAACAGCAAGCCATTGCCAAAGATTGCCCGCAAGTCGTCAGTATCTCTCAAGAGATTCCACTGCTCGATCCGCTAGCGGTTCTCCAAGCGATCGCTCAACCTGAGCAACTACAGTTTTTTTGGCAAAAAAGCTCCTCTAACGAAGCTATAGTTGCCATTGATTCAGCTATTTCTTTCCAATTTACAGGCATAAATCGCTTCAAAAAATCACAAAATTTTATCCAATCTGTTCTGGCCAATACCATTAGTAACGGTCACCTCAACCGACCATTCTCTGGCCCTCATTTCTTTTGTAGTTTTACATTTTTTGAAAGCGATCTTAATTTAGATTATCCGTTCCCACCAGCTACAATTTTTCTGCCACGCTGGCAAGTTTCCTGTTATCATGAGCACTGCGTACTAGTTGCCAATGTTGAAATAAATTCTCAAGTTAATCTAGACTTGATATTAAAAAGTTTATGCCATCATTTTCAAATCATTAGCTGGTCTGGTCGCAGCCTGTCAACATTTATCCAGCCTGAATCAAAGAAATTCATCAAGCAAGAGTCTCACAATGCCGAACACTTCAAATCATCAGTTTTATCAGCTTTAAAATTAATTAAAACCAACCAATTTAGAAAAATTGTGCTAGCGAGTACCATTGATGTTGTCTCGTCACTACCGTTTAATCTAGTAAATTCTCTGGACAATTTGCGCCAGCGTCATCCTGATTGCTACATTTTTTCTACAAGTAACGGCAAGAGACACAACTTTATAGGAGCCAGTCCCGAACGTTTAATTAGTATTCGCAACCAACAATTAGCAACTGATGCTTTAGCGGGATCGGCACCACGAGGTACAACAGTAGCTGAGGATGGGGCTTTAGCCGACCGATTGCTCAGTAGTGAAAAAGAAAGACGCGAACACCAATTTGTACTTGATTTCATCACCCAGCGCCTATCCCAATTGGGTTTAAGGCTCCAGGTACTGCCAACCACTCAACTGCTGAAACTCTCAAATATCCAACATTTATGGACACCGATTCAAGCGCAACTGGTAGGCAGCGTCCATCCTCTAGAAATAGTCGCCGAACTGCACCCTACTCCAGCGGTTGCAGGCGTCCCCACCCAAATTGCTCAAGAACAAATTCGCCGTTATGAGACCTTCGACCGCTCTCTCTACGCTGCTCCTCTAGGTTGGGTAGACTATCAGGGCAATTGTGAGTTTATTGTCGGCATTCGCTCAGCTTTGATTGAAACCCACAAGCCCTCCCAACTTAGTACCAACCCTTACCGCGCCAGACTATACGCTGGCGCTGGTATAGTAGCTGGTTCTGACCCCGACAAAGAACTAGCAGAAATTCAACTTAAACTCCAGGTACTGTTGAAAGCATTGCTTTAGTTGTTTGTTGTTTGTTGTTTGTTGTTTGTTGTTTGTTGTTTGTTGTTTGTTGTTGGTGATGGGTGATGGGTAATT
>DNXU01000173.1:10738-12459 GCA_003505715.1 Cyanobacteria bacterium UBA8803
CAACTAACAACCAACAACCAACAACCAACAACAACTAGGTTTCGGGACTGACTTTGCCTGTCACCTTTAGTTTGCCGTCGGTTTCCACTGCCCAGGTATCGTAATCACCGATCACATCACCATTTTCATCAATATCGACATTACCGCTAGCGCCTTGATAGTTAATATCTTCACCTTTGCGCACGAGTTCCATTGCTTGGCACAGATCCGTCACTTCCGTGCCTGGAGAAGCAGATACTTCACGGATTTTGCTTTTAATTCCTTCGCCCGTATTCGATTTAGCAGCTTCAGCGGCTAACATCAACAGCGCTGCTGCATCATAACTATGAGGAACGTAGGCGGTTACTTCTTTGTTGGTCTTTTCTTTCCAGGTTTTCGTAAATTCCTCTAGTCCTTTACCATTAGCACCGGGAACCGTACCGATCGCTCCCCCCAATAAGTACTTGCCGTCGCCTGTTTTGCCCACTTGTTCGGGAAAATCTGGCGAGTAGACTCCATCGGTGAGCATGACGGTTACCCCTTCAGCTAAACCTTGTTGGTAGGCAGCTTTCAGCAATAAAGAACCAGTTTCAGCATAGAGAACGGCGGCTACAGCTTCTGGTTTGCCGCTAAAGGCTGAGGCAGCTTCTGTATCGAAGGTTGTAGCTTTGGGGTCGTAACGAGTGGGTTTGTCTTTGTTAACGACTGTGCCTCCTAATTTCTCGAAGGCTGTAGTAAATTCTCGTTCAAAGCCAACGCCGTAGTCATTATTAATGACTGCTGTGGCAACTCGCTTAAAGCCTTTTTCGCTGGCAAGTTTTGCTAGCGCCCTTGCTTGATAAGTATCTGGGGGAGCAGTGCGGGCCCAGAAGCCTTGGAAGCCACCTTTTTTAGCTTGTTCGGTAAACACGGGACTGGTGCTGCCGGGAGAGATCATCATTACTTTATTGCGCACGGCAATAGGTAGAGCTGCTGTGGAAACGCTGCTGGCAAAAGAACCAACGACACCAGCAACTTTATCGACTTCGGCTAGCTTGGTCATTCCTGCTGCACCAGCATTGGGGTCAGTTTGGTCATCTTCTACCACCAAAGTAACGGGTTTGCCATTAACGCCACCGCAGGCATTGACTTGCTCTACAGCTAACTTGACTGCTGGGGGGAATGCTTGTCCAATTGAAGCGAGGTCACCTGTGGAAGGTGTGAGGGTGCCAAGTTTTAATCCATCACTGCCACCACTGGTAGCAGGACTGGCATTGCCATCGGTAGAGCTAGTTTGGGTTTTGGGAGGTGTGGTTTCTTGGCAAGCTGTTGTCAAAAGACTGGTGGCAAACGTGGCGATCGCTAAAATTATTGCCAATCTTGGCTTGAGTCCATAGGCTGATGCAAGTTTACTCATCGGGATGTCCAACTCCTTGTATTAGGTGAAGCCAATAAGATTATGGATTAAAGCAGATTTTAAGCCTCTTGTGTTTTCCGACATCAGGGAATAGAGTTAATGGTGCGTTAGCACAGCGTANNAACGCACCCTACAAATAGAGGCTGTGCGTAAATCCTAAAATAGAAAATTGAAAATAGGACGTTGTGTAGTAGGCGGATGTAGGGGCTGGTTCAGCTAGGGCAGGGGGCATCTTACCAAGAACTTGTTTCCAAAACCTCTCCTGAGCGGGGCAGAGCCTGTTCATGCGTGCTGTGTAGGCAGTTCATGACCGACTACTCAAACGGAGAGGGAGGGATTCGAACCC
>DNXU01000173.1:12476-14583 GCA_003505715.1 Cyanobacteria bacterium UBA8803
ATCAACAGATTAGCAATCTGCCGCTTTCGACCACTCAGCCACCTCTCCACGGTGACAGATAAACATAGTAGCAGATTTTCAGGCGGAGTAGGAAGTAGGAACTAGAAAAAAGTCGTTTCCATTCTGGGCAGGGGTTTTGGACAAATTCTTAGGGACTGCCAAAAAATAAATTATCCCTTCAATCAGCTCATGTCATAATGCGCTGAGCTACTTTTTTGATCACCTGACTCAAAGGGTGATTGGGGTAGCGTATACAAAAAATATCACCGCTAGCCAGTTGAATCATCTCCTCGGATAAGGGCAGGATACCAGCAACTTGAGCTTTATAGGTTCTCTCCATATCGTGCTGCAAGGCATCAAAATCCAAAGCTGGCAAGGCTTTATTCACCATCAGCAGTAACTTGGGCACCTGTAACTTGCGGGCAACGTCTACTGTAACCGCCGTTCCCTGAAAGTCTTGGCGGTCTGGACGTAGAATAATCAGTAGTACATCCGAGATAGTGATGGAGAGTAAGGTTTCCTCGTTGAGACCAGGGTGAGTGTCAATGAACAGATAATCCAGATTCAAGGCTTTAATCAGCTCTTCAAAGCCATCAATTAGCATATTCACGTCATACCCTTCCCGCAAGATGCGCGTAATCTCACCCATGCGAATGCTGGAAGGAATCAGGTAGATTCTACTGTTGAGCTTGCGTTTCTCTCCCAATACCGAGCTGACATCGTAAGCAGCCTCTTCAATTGAGCAGCGACCCCACAAGTAATCATTCAGAGAGTGTTTCATCTTCTCCTCCTCGAACCCGAAAAGGACATGAATACCTGGGGACTGAATATCTGTATCCACAATACCCACTCGATATCCAGCCTGAGCAACAGTGGCTGCGAGATTTGCTGTTGAGTTCGACTTGCCAGTGCCACCACGGAATGAGTGGATCGACACAATTTCTGACATTTTATACCTCTAGGATATCCTTATTATTAAAAATGACCATACTCCGATAACCGCTAAGGGTTTAACCTGAAAAACTTTGCGCTCTTGGCGTTATCAGCTGCGTCCTTTGCATTCAAAAGCTCAAGCCTCCACGTACCAACCGATTAGATATTACACCCTGGTGCGATCAGTTAAAATTTCATAACCATTCTCTGTCACCAATACAGTATGCTCAAACTGAGCTGACAGAGCATTGTCTACTGTAACCGCTGTCCAGCGATCGGACAGGATGCGCGTGAACTTAGAACCCGCATTCACAATCGGCTCAATTGCCAGAGTCATGCCCGCTTGGAGCTTCACATTAGGCAGTTGACGGGTACGAAAGTTGAAGACAGAAGGTTCTTCATGCAGGTTCCGTCCGACGCCGTGGCCTGTAAAATCTTCCACTACACTAAAGCCATTCGCCTTTACCCGATCTTCAATTGCACCTGCAATATCAAGCAGGTAGTTCCCCGGCTTCACCTGTTCGATTCCTTGGTAAAGGGCTTCTTCTGCTACTCTAATTAACTTAGCAGCATCCGGTTTGACTTTCCCAACGGCAATGGTAATGCAGGAGTCACCATGAAAGCCTTGGTAGTAAGCACCCGTGTCTACTTTCAGGACATCGCCAGCACGAATAACTTTCTTGCGGCTGGGAATACCATGCACCACCTCATTGTTAAGACAGGAACAAATAGAAGCAGGAAAACCATGGTAACCCTTAAAGCTAGGGGTTGCCCCCATCTCCCGAATCCGTCTTTCAGCGTAAGCATCCAGATCGGCAGTAGTCATCCCCGGTTTAACTGTTTCGGAAATTTCTTTAAGAACCGTGGCGACAATCTGAGCTGCCTGCCGCATAATCTCAATTTCTGGCTCAGACTTGATTTCAATACCCCGTCTTTGTTTCTTAGCACGGGGAGCTGGAGAGGGTTTAGAAAGAAGGTTGCTCAGAATGTTCATTCAAAAAAAGTTCTAACCTTAAGATGGCTGACCATAGTTTAAATAAATCTTAAACAATTCTGAGAGAGTTGAGGGATGAGGAATGAAGGGAGTGCATAATTCCTGTAGAAGCTACGAACATATAGGAGGAATAAAACTTCAGCAATTTCCCTCTCCCTCTCCCTCACCCCTAACTCCCTA
>DNXU01000173.1:14807-19521 GCA_003505715.1 Cyanobacteria bacterium UBA8803
TCCCTCATCCCTCATCCCTCTACTGAGCCACGATCGCAATTTCACCCGTCATCCCTGCCTGTGTATGCCCTGGGATGGGGCAATGGAGTTCATAGGTTCCTGGTTTCATCGGCACCAATATCCACTCAACTTCGCCTCCAGGTTGCAATTCTACTTCGTGGATTGCCCCTTTGATTTCGATTTTGTCGGTTTCAACGGCCTGAGTCCAGCTAGCGTCAGCAAAGTCTTTGGAAGTGAAGTAATGCTTCTGGGGGCTGGGATTTTGCAAAACCAGTTTATAGTGTTCTCCAGCCACAAATTCCAGTTTGTTGGGCACGAACTTTAACTCGTTAGCGCTATTGCCTAGGCTCACGGTAACTTCGGTTAGGGGTTTTGCGATCGCGGAAGTAGCAGCGATCGCTGGCGAACACATACCTAAGAACCAGAGCGTTAACCCTAGCATGGCTGTCAGGCACCAGCGCACCCATCGGTGCTGTTGCCCTTGAGCTTTAGAAATAATAGAGTGCATCATAGCGATCGATTCCTGGGATTGGAAATTTTGCTATCAAATAACTGTCTTTTTGCCTCATATCATACCAGGACTACCGTAGTGATAGTTCTCACCGACTTAATTCAAACTCAATAAGCCTGTCAATAAGCTGCTATCTTTTTGTAGGCTAATTGAGAGTGATAGAAGAGAGGTATATCTCTATCGCCAGTCCCCCTGTACGGTAAAAGCTGCCCAATAATAAGGAGACTGCCATTGCCCAGAGTGCCACATTTCCAATTGTGCCGCTCTTAAGGCAGATACTGGATTTTCTCCCTCCTGAAGCATCTTCTGATAAAACTTAGCCATCACCTCAGAAGTAGCGACATCGTTAACACTCCACAAACTCACCACCACGCGCCTTGCCCCTGCATACATAAACCCTCTAGTCAATCCTACTAAACCTTCCCCTTTCACATCTTTACCTAATCCTGTTTCGCAAGCACTTAACACTACTAACTCCGCAGGCAAGTTCAGGTTGAAAATATCGTGGAGGCGCAAAAAGCCATCCTGAGATTGGCCTTTTTGGTCATATAAAGATAGCACAATTCCTGATAATTCTGGATTAACGGGATCGAGTAAGCCATGAGTGGCAAGGTGGATAATCTGATACTGGGCTAAATCGGGTTTAGTAGCTGTAGTGCGAGAGGCATTAAAATCTAAGGCTTCCAGACTTTGATTGGTTGGAACGAGGGCGAGTATTTTCTCGGCTTCGGTACGAGTATATTGCAGACGGTCAAGTACCCTGGCGTTATCCCCTAAGCCCAAGTTACGGGTGGCGCGAGTTAGTGCATAATTTTTGGTTGTCTCAGGGGTTGATTGGGGTGGAGTGCCAGGAATACGAGAGTCGTTGATATTGAAGATGGGGTCGGCAATAACGGCAAGTTTTTTGGTTGCAGGTGAACGGTTTTGTAGTTGTCGGCGTTGAATGGCAACAGTAGAGGCAGAGGGCAGGGTGATGATTTCGTTTTGAACTAAAAGCGGGGTGGTGGGAGAAGATGGAATAGGGAGTGCGGCAAAGGGAACGTATTGCAATGCCCCATCCCCAACAATTAGTAAGCGTTTGTTCCCTAATTGATTAGCGACTGGAGCCAGAAGCATTTGACTCAGTGGTAGTCCCGCTGCTAAATTAGCACCACTCTCTGGGGTGAGAGATTCACGGAAGGTTTGAGTCGCGGCTTTTATTTCGCTGCCTTTGGGGAGTTGATAGCTGGTGATGCTGTTTTTGGTGACTGCCCACAAGTAACTAGCCTCTTCGCCGAGGGCATATTCTAAAAGTACGGTATTTTCGTCGAGTACCTGTTGTTGAATCTGTTGTAGCGTTAAGGGTTCGGGATATTTTAGATCGGCATAGCGAGGACTAGCAACCCGAATTTCAGCTTGGAGTTGCTTGAGTTGGGTGAGAACAGTGTCAATTTTTTGTTGAATGTCATCAAGTTCTGTTTGGCTGTACTGAGTACTCAAGAGTTCATACTTGCGATGATCCAAGTCATTGAGTTGTTGTTGGAAGATGCGTTCTTGTTCTAGGAGTTTGGGGTCAACCCCTTGGCGGATATCGGCGCTGGCTTCACTGAGGAGTTCTATAAGACTGCGGGCGCGGGCGCGTTCGCTGGCGTGGAGGGCTTGGGCATCGTATCCTTGGGATGGATTTTTTTGATGCAGTTGCATCAGTAGTTTGATATAGAATTCATAATAATTTTGTACGGTGGCGAAGTAGGAAGCACGGAGTTCCTGCGAGCCGATTTTGGTGCGGAGATTTTCAACAATTGCAATGGCAGTTTCAATACTAGTAAAAGACTCAGTTAAGTTGCCCAGATCGCGCTGAAGGACAGCGAAATTGTAGAGGGTGAGGGCTTCCCCAGTCTTGTCGCCCACTGCCCGACTCAAAGGTAATGCCTGGTTGTAGTAGTCTAACGCTTGCTGCTTGTTTCCTAAATTGTTGTAGACAACGCCGATGTTATTGAGGGTGAGGGCTTCCCCAGTCTTGTCTCCCACTGTCCGAGTCAAGGGTAATGCCTGATTGTAGTAGTCTAACGCTTGCTGCCGCTCTCCTAAAGAGTTGTAAATTATGCCGATGTTATTGAGGGCAGTGGCTTCGATTGCCTTTTCTCCTGCTGCCCGCATCAAAGGTAATGCCTGGTTGTAGTAGTTGAGGGCTTGCTGCTTATCTCCTAAATTGTCGTAGACTGCGCCGATGTTATTGAGGGTGACAGCTTCTCCACTCTTGTCTCCTACCGCCCGACTTAAAGGCAATGCCTGATTGTAGTAGTCTAGGGCTTGGTCTGGTTCTCCTAATGCGTAGTAGAGTAAGCCGATACCACTAAGAGTCAAGGCTTCCCCACTCTTGTCTCCTGTTGCCCGCCTCAACGGTAATGCCTGGTTGTAGTAGTCTAGGGCTTGTTGCCGCTCTCCTAATGCGTCGTAGACTAAGGCAATATTATTGAGAGTAGTGGCTTCCCCAGTCTTGTCTCCCACCTCCCTAGTTAAGAGTAATGCCTGGTTTAGGTATTTGAGGGCTTGCTGCCGTTCTCCTAAATTGTTGTAGAGATTGCCGATATTATTGAGGGCAGCAGCTTCCCCAGGCTTGTCTCCTGTTGCCCGCCTCAAAGGTAATGCCTGGTTGTAGTAGTCTAACGCTTGCTGCCGTTCTCCCAAATTGTCGTAGACAGCACCGATGTTATTGAGGATGACAGCTTCCCCTACCTTGTCTCCCACCGCCCGACTCAGAGGCAATGCTTGGTTGTAATAGTCTAGGGCTTTCTGCCGTTCTCCTAATGCGTAGTACACAGCACCGATGCTAGTGAGAGTAGCGGCTTCTCCTTCGTGATCTTCTAGCGCCCGTCTTAAAGACAATGCCTGATTGTAGTAGTCTAGGGCTTGCTGCATCTGTCCTATATTGCTGTAGACTAAGCCGATGTTATTGAGGGTAGTAGCTTCTCCTCTTTTATCTCCCACCGCCTGCATTAGAGGCAATGCCTGGTTGTAGTAGTTGAGGGCTTGCTGTCTCTGTCCGATATTGTCGTAGACTAAGCCGATGTTATTGAGGGTAGTGGCTTCTCCAGTCTTATCTCCCACTGCCTGGATTAAAGGCAATGCCTGGTTGTAGTAGTTGAGGGCTTGCTGCCGATCTCCGATACTGTCGTAGACAGTGCCAATGTTATTTAGCACCAAAGATACCCCAGAATTTGCGGCTTTTAAAAGTTCGCCTTGAGCTACTTTTTCTACTGTTTGAAAAATCAGGAGAGCTTGTTGATAAATTTCCAATCCTTTTTGTCTATAACCAAAATTGACAAAAACATCACCAATAGTTCGCAAGAAATTTGCTTGATAAATTTGTAATGTTTGCTGCTCTTGACCTTCTGATTGAGTAGCTCTTTCTGCTAAGAGGGAAGAAAAAGTACTATAAGCATTAGCCGCATTTTTAGTATCTTCTAAACTCAAATAAATTTGAGTTAGATGAATGAGGAGATGAGCTGCTCGATCTAGATTTCCTGAATCTCTATACAGAGCTAGAGCTTGTTGATAATAATCGATTGCTCTCTGTCTTTCTATCCTTTCTTCAGAATTTTGATAGATGCTACCTATGACAAATANNNGGTATTGGCTTCTCCTAATTGGTCACCCGCTGTGTGCTGGAGAGAGAGGGCTTGGTTATAATACTCTAGAGCTGTTTGGTTTTCTCCTAGTCGATAGTAGGTATTGGCTACATATTGAATAATGTTAATTTGCTCTGTTTTATCTGCCAAGGTACGCCCCAATTGCAGGGCTTGGTTCAACAATTCTATTGTCTGCTGTTTTTCTCCTAGACTTAAATATACTGAAGATAAATCAATAATAATCGATAGTTCTAAGTCTTGGTTGTCAATACTACGGGCTAAAGCTAAGGCTTGATTATAATAAGCGATCGCTTCCTGATTGTCTCCTAAATCTGAGTAGACTTTGGCAATGTTGTTGAGCAAGATGGCTTCGGCTGATTTATCACCAATTTCTCGAAACAAAGCTAGAGATTCACGATTGAACTCTAAAGCTTTTTGCTTTTCCCCTAAAGTATCGTAGATCAATCCAATATAGCCCAGGGTTTCCGCTTGCTGTGCTTTGTCATCAAGGGTTTGATAGAGAGGTAGTGCTTCTTGAAATTTAACTAGGGCTTGCCGCAGAGATTCTTCAGTCCCTTGCTGATAAAGTTGC